>JBBQIY010000033.1:0-11075 GCA_038325415.1 Kiritimatiellia bacterium | reverse complement strand
TGGATTGAAACTGCTAGCGCTTTGGTGGAAGCAGTCAAGCTGTACGAAAGCAACGGCTACACTCCAGCAACGGTAGGTATTGAAACAACACGCTGCGATCGCGTGTATGTTAAGTCATTAATCATTGGTCATTAGTCATTGGTCATTGGTCATTGGTCATTAGTCATTAGTCATTAGTCATTGGTCACTGGTCATTAGTCATTGGTCACTGGTCACTGGTCATTAGTCACTGGTCACTGGTCACTGGTCATTAGTTATGGGTCCTTTGTAGACGCGGCGTCCTCGCCGCGTTTCGTGTCTGCGATCACTGATCGCGGTTACAGGACTTGCCAGCCCACGGCTGGCTGCAATCCGGGGCGAGGACGCCCCTCATCCGGGGAGACGAGGCGGCGACGCACGATGCGCGTGCCGAATGCGGCTGGCCGAGACAGACGAGCCCCACCTTGAGAGAATGGCGAGTGGCAGAGTGGTGTCCGCCTACTAATAACTCATAACTCGCAACTCGTAACTCGCAACTTCTCTGCCGCGCGTCTAGGGGAAATATGAATTGCACGCCATAATTGATAAATGCTATTATAAAAGGAAATGTTTCAGTAATTTGGAGAAATTTTGAATGAAGAGAGAATTCCGTCCTGTTTTAACCTTTCTGGCTGTACTCGCAACGACAGCCGTCTACGCTCAAGAGCAAGATGCTGGCCTCGGCTCTGGAACCACCTTGGTTCAGTTCTTTAAGGATGGTGGCGAGCTGATGTACGTCCTTGCTGTAATCTCGGTGTTTTTCATCGCCAACGTCATCTACTTGTTTGCGACGCTGCGTTCGGGGGTTACGATCCCTAGAGCCGTCATGAACGACGTGATCGACAAGATCCGTGCGGGGCAATTTGAAGATGCCCGCAAGGTGTGCGATTACAAGCCGAGTCCGTTCTCTCACGTTGCGATGGCGGCGATTAACTACGCCATCACGGCTCCTGAAGCGGATCCGATGATGCTGGACGCCACGATTACGGGCGAGGGATCGCGCCAAGCGACGAAGTTGCAGGGAGGGACGCAGTGGCTTCTCGACATCGCATCCATTTCTCCCATGGTAGGCCTTCTCGGTACCGTCATTGGTATGTTGGGTGCCTTCCACGCCGTGAGCGACACGATTGCCTCCGCCAAGCCCGTGGCGCTGGCTCAAGGCGTTTCGCTCGCGCTCATCACGACGATTGCAGGCCTGATGATTTCCATTCCGGCGATGATGTTCTATGCCTGGTTCCGCCGTTCTGCTTCTCGGCAGGTTGCGAACCTTGAGTGCGCATCGGCCGATCTACTCCGAGCCATTATAACTCAGCGCGTCAAATGAAATTTACGAACCAGAGTGCCGAACTCCCCGGCTTTCAAGTAACGCCGATGTTGGACGTGGTTTTTTTGTTGCTGACCTTCTTCGTCACCACCTCCATCTATTCGCAGTGGGAGAATGAAATCGACATCCAGTTGCCGACCGCCGAGACGGGCGTGATCCCGGACCGGCTTCCTGGCGAAATTGTGATCAACCTCAGCAAGGACGGGGTGATATCGGTCAACCAAACCGTTCTTGCACCCAAAGAACTGCTCGAGAAGTGCCAGCGTTTGGTAAAAATGTTCCCGGGGCATCCCGTGGTCATCCGCTCAGACAAGAACACGATCTACGAGCATCTGGTGTCCGTAATCGACACCTGTCGCAAGGCTGGCATCGGTAACATTTCGTTTGCAACGGCTATGACGGACCAGACGGAGGATGCGCCTGGCGCGCTTCCGCCAGCGAATGTGGAGTCGTCGAAGTAGTCCCATGATAAGTAGAATTTCAAAAATATCCGCCATCTTGATTGCTGCGACATTCGTCTTCGGTGTCGTTTTGGCGGCTGACTTCCGGGACGAGGGAGACCGCCGCATCTTTGCGGACGGGCTCTTTAGTCGCGAAATGTACAAGTTGGCAGCGATCGAGTATGCTCGGCTTCTTGACGAGTTTCCGGCGGGGCAGGAGCGCGATATGCTTTTTTTCCGGCTCGGCGAAGCCCTGCGACTGAGCGGCGATAGGGCATCGGCTGCGAAAGCGTACTTGAAAGTCTCCCAGATGAAGGACGCGCCGTTTCGGCACAAGGCGCTGTTTAAACGTGCGGCGATCTTCCTAGAAATCGACCAACCCGAAGCCGCGATAGAATTGTTCGCCTCGCTGTTGGCGGAAACGCTTTCGGCCGATATCCGCGAGATGTCCCTCTACTATTACGGCGACGCCCTTTCCAAAACTGAGCACATTACCGACGCCTGCAAAACGTTCGAAACGATTATCAAAGACTATCCTAAAGGCGAAATGGCAGCTTTCTCCAAGCTGTCGCTCGGCAGACTCTACGCGATGCCTGGCGAGACCGCGAACCCCACCCGATCGCGAGAACTGCTTGCCGACTTAGTCGCGTCTCCACCGACGCCGCGCCTTGGCGCAGAAGCACTCTTTATGCTGGCGCGGGCGGATTTCACCGCAAGTGATTTTAAGGCGGCGGCGGAATCATTCCGTCAGCTCGAACTCAAGTATCCTAACGACATTCGCGTGCCAGAGTCCCAGTTGCAAGCGGGTTGGGCTTATCTCAATTCGGGATTCTACGATAATGCGCTCAAGAGCTGCGCGGCGGCGTTGGATGGCGGCGCACAGCCTCCAGAGGCGGAACGCGTTGAATACCTCTATATACGAGCCTGCGCGTACTTTCAGTTGCTTCGCTATGACGAGTCGGTGAAATGGTATACCGAAACTGCAAAGGCGTCTCCCTCAAGCCCATTCGCCGCGAAATCGTGGTATCAGGTGGCACTGTCATCCTACCGCAACGGTAAGTTTGGCGAGGCGATGACCGCGCTAACCAAGGTTATTGCCGATAAAGAGTTGAGGCAAGATGCCCTCTGGCTGATGGCGGAAGCCGCAGCAGGAAATGGCGATGCCGATACCTCTGTTCAGTACTACAAAATGTTGGTGTCGGAATATCCCGAGAGTCCTTACGCTCCTGATGCGCTTTATCGGCTAGGGCATCAGCTACAGCTCCGCAAGTCATGGGCCGATGCCTCTGTATTTTTTCTTCAGCTCGCCGAACGATTCCCCGATTCCGCCCTAGCATCCAAGGCACTTTTCGCCTCGGCTTCTTCGCTCTCGTCCGCTGGTCAGGGAGCCCAAGCCTTGCGCGACTGGGAAGGTTTTTTGAAACGGTTCCCGAATGACAGCGGGGTTCCGGAGGCACTCTTCCAGAAGGCGCTTGAGGAAGTTCGTGTGGATCGCAAGACGGAAGCACTGGCAACCCTCGACTCCCTCGTGTCGCGTTTTCCGCAGACCCCCCGGTTGCCCGATGCTCAGTTCTGGCGGGGCCAGTTGCTCCGCGAGAAGGGGAGTCTGAAAGATGCCGAGAAGGCATTTCTCACCGTGCTCCAATCGAAGCCCACGGACGATGTACTTCGTGAAACAAGATTTTCGCTGGCGATGGTGCTTCAGCAAGATGGCCGAGAGAATGAGGCCGCAACGATTTTCCAAGATCTCATCAACGATCCCATTCGCTCGAAGTTCACCCCCCAGCAGTTTGCTTGGCTCAGCGAGCACCAGTATTACGGGAACGATTTCGTGAACGCCGAAAAGACGGCACTCATCCTCGTCGAGCAGACGACCGATCCGAGTTGGAAGCAAGTCGCGTGGACGTTGGCTGGGCGCGCACGGCGTGCTCGCAAGATGACCGCTGAAGCGGAAACAGCCTTCCGCAATGCCGTGCAGATCGATATGAAATCGCGCTACTTTGCAGAATCCACGCTCCGCCTCGCCGAGGTTCTTCTGGAACGTGGGGAGAACGCGGAAGCCGAGAAATATTTCAGCCTCGCCGTCCAGCGCTGTGCCGCTCCCGAACTTCAAGACATGCGCATCTACGCCTATACGGGGTTGGGCCACGCAGCCCTTGCCGCGGGAAGGAAAGATGACGCCGTTCGCTATCTTATGACGGTTTGTTTGCTTTACAAGAACGACACCATCATCCCGGGTATCCTGGTGGAGACGATCAATCTTCTCGACGGCATGGGGCGGGGTGGAGACGCTGCCACCTTGCGAGCGGAATTGACCCAGACATACCCGAAGTCGAAAGAGGCGGTAGAAGCTTCCAAACCGTTGGAGGGCGTCAACTGATATGACAACGAAGGAAGAGAGAAGTTTTATCTACGACCAGGGTGGCGACATGCATCCGATGGCCTATATCATTGCCATCGTGATTTCCATTGTGATTCATATCGCACTTCTCTACTTTGCTGGAAACAACCGAATCCATTTCACGCGCGGTGTCGATGCGACTGTGGAACAGCGCCTTGCCTTACGTGAAGAGTCCGCCATCCAACTCGACACCATTCCGGAAGATCCAGAACTTCCCTTTGAAGCCGTATCCGAAGTGCTCAAGGACCCCTACAACGTCGAAGTTGAGGATCTGTTGCTTACCATGCCGACGGCGACCTCTGGAGCGGCGATGGAGCCTCCGGCCATCTCTGCCGATCTCAACACATCCATCGGCCCTGAAATTCAGAAACCACCTATTGCCGAAACTGTCGCATCGCCTACGCTCTGGCAGCCGCGCGAAGAACTTGTCGCGATGGTCGACAAAATAGTCTACGACGAAATCGTTCCCTTTGAGCGCCGAGATGTTCCCGACATCGAACGTAAGCTCTTCGCACCCGATGTTACGTTACCTTACGAGTTGGGAGCGGCTCTCGAAAACGCCGATCGGATCGGTACGCCCGCCTACGTGAACCCAGCACCGCCCAAAGTCGACGATGCGGCTGTAGCAGAGACGCTCAAAGGTGGGGCGGCGCGTATGCCCGAGTCGGTCGAAGCGGGATCTGTGGCCTCCGGCGAGAAGGCCGCCGAGTTCTTTAAGGAAATCCCAGCCGAGGTTGCGCCCGCGAAACCGATTGAGAATGTTTTGAAGACCACGGTGTCTGTGTACCGCCCCAGACGCGCGGATGGCTATCTGTATTTCAAAGTCGATGTCGACCGCAAAACAGAAAATGTGCTTCCCCCGTTGCCACGAGATATTCTGCTTGTTCAAGACGCTTCAGGGAGCTTAGGGAAAGAACGTCTGTATTTTTGCAGTCAAGCGTTTCGTCAGATCATCGATACGCTCAAGCCCACAGATCGACTCAATGTCCTTAAATTCAATACCGACAATACCTTTTGCTTCGGTAAAGTGTGGCAACCCGCCGACGTTGCCACACGCGAAGCGGCTAAGGCGTTTATCGACGGGATCGTGTCCGAAGGCAACACCGATATCTTCAATGCGGTGAAAGGCGTGCTCGACATACCACGGTCAAATGACCGCGTGATGCTCGTCATTCTCGCTTCGGATGGACGGACGACAGCGGGCAATCTCCGACGCGACTCCGAGATCATCGGCGAGTTTTCGAAGCTCAACGATGGCAAGGTTTCGGTCTTCAATGTGGGCGTTTCGAAGAACTCCAATGAGTTTTTGCTTTCGATGCTTTCGTTCTGCAATCGCGGTGGTGCCGCTTATATTGCACCTGACCGCTTTAAGATCGTTGACAAGATGCTGGGACTCTATCAATCAATTGCTAATCCGGTTCTTGCCGATATCAGCTTTATGTTCGACTCCTCTTCCGGTGCCGATGTTGCACCTGAGATGACGACGCACCTCTATCTCGATCGTCCCATGCAGCTCTACGGTCGCGTTCCAGAGGACAGGAAGACGGTCGTCTTCCAAGCTCGCGGCGTTTCGCAAGGCAAAAAGTACGACATGGTTTTCTCGCTCGATCTGGATTCAGCGACCAAGGCCAGCTCGGAGTTGGCGACGGATTGGGCTCGCGCCAAGATGTACGATTACGTGGGTGAGCATGCCCGAAAGCCCGATGCGATGTTGCTCTACAAGATGAACGAACTCGGCCGCCAATACGACATCACGATTCCGTTTAAAGACAAACTTTTTTAGAAAGTATGAAGGATAAAGTATGAATGATGAAGTGGCGGTGTAATTGTTGTTTCATCAGGCTTTAGCAAAGCGAAGAGAAGTCGCTAGTCGTTAGTGGCTAGTCGCTAGTAATTCCTCACCCTTCATCCTCTCTCATACGGGGTCTGGGGTGTCCCCAGACCTGAACTACGCACTACGCACCATTCCTTACTCCCTACTCGCCACTCCTTACTCGCGACTTCTTGTCCCGACAAAGTTCGCGACAAAGTTCCAGACGGGGTCTGGGGCATAGCCCCAGCGGAAACTGCTCACTACTCACTACTCCTTACTCACTACTCACTCTCTTCCCATGCTCTACCTCGTTGCAACTCCCATTGGAAATTTAGGCGACATGACGCCACGCGGACTCGAGGTTTTGAAAACTGTTCGCGTCATCGCCTGTGAAGACACCCGCCGTACGTGGGCACTGCTGTCGAATTTTGGCATTCCGAGGCCGCCGGAGATGATTTCGTATCGCGAGGGAAACGAGGATCGGGCTGGCGCGAGGATTCTTGAACTGCTCGCGGCTGGGACGGATGTGGCCCTGTGTACGGATGGCGGGTATCCTGGCATTAGTGACCCTGGATTCCGATTGGTACGTGATGTCGTTGCGGCGGGACTTGAGATGACCGTGTTGCCCGGAGCCAGCGCTGTGAACATTGCGCTCTTGCTCTCGGGACTCTCCACCTCGAGCTGGACGTTCAAGGGTTTTCCTCCACGCAAACCAGGTGCGTTACGACGGTTTTTTGAAGAAGAGTCGGAGATGCCTCATACGCTTATTCTTTTTGAATCGCCTTTCCGGATTGGACAGACGCTCGCTGCCGCTGCTGAGGTGCTAGGTGATCGTCAAGCGGCGGTCTGTCTGGAGCTAACGAAACTGCACGAAAAAGTTGTGCGCGGGACGTTGCCAGAGCTTGCAGCTCGGTATGCTCAAGAGAAGGTGAAGGGCGAGATCTCGATTGTAATCGCCGGAAAATTACGCAAGAAGCAACCCACAGAGACGGATGACGAGTTGTGAGTTGCGAGTAGGGAGTTGCGGGACACATGAGTTTGGGTGGGATTCAATTTAGTTGAATCCCTCCCAGAACCCAGAAGTCAGGAGTCAGAATACAGCATTGATTCTCAACATGTTACGCACAGTTTCGCCATTCTTCTGTGGTGTCGCAAGAACAGGGACATGAATTATTTTGTCTAACTCCGTGTAAGTGCTTGATTTCCAACTTCTGACTTCTGTCTCCTGTCTTCTGACTCCTGTGGGCGTCAAACTATGTTGACGCACACCCCATGAGTTTTATTTGACAAATCACAAGATGATTGACTATCATTCACGGCATGAATAGTTATCATTCAGTTGATCGGTGTCTGGTTGAGTCATTACGGGGGGGCTTAACGCATTTCTAGATGAGTACGCAGACAGGTCTACGCACGGAATTCTCTTGTACACGGGAACAACGGTCGAGCGGCTGACTTCCCGCATTTGGGCGATCCCTTTGACGCTGGCATTGAATCTATGATTTTGGAAATACCCCATACACATATTTGAAGAGAGAGGTCAATGTGCTATCTGGAATTTTTTTTGGTACGTGAATTATTCTGGATGGAGATCGCATCGATCCTTTTTTCTTTTGTTGGGCCCGGAAATAGTTGAAGGAATTCTGTGGAGATTAGGGAATCTTGATAATTTAAAGGCTTCAAAAAAATGGGGGGCAGAGTGAAAGCGGGAGTCTTAGGTCTGTGGTTCTTTTGTGTTAGGGGCTAGCAAATTCCAGTGCGAAGCAGCTCGCGACTCGTGGCTAGCGACTTCTCTATCATTTTTCAACGGTTGGGGCAGCTTCCGGCTTGATCGTATTATCTTTCCAATAAGAATTTTTTTCTTCGTAGGATAAGGCGTTGAGCTGGGTGACGATGACAACATTTGGAATCTTGTTTGCCACGAGGAAGTCGCGGAGTTCTTCAAGTTGTGCACGCCGAACATCGCCTTTGGCCTGAAGTACGATCGCTCGCCCTTTGTCGGCGGATTCTTCCTTGACGAGCCGTTTCACCAGCGTTTTGCGATTGATAGGATTTCCGTAAAGTTTTAGGACGCCATCTTTATGGACTTCAACTTCAACGCCAGATCGCCCCGGCGTTGTCTTGTCGATACGCGTTCTCGTCGTTGTCGTCGTGCATCCGATCATCACGAACGAACAGAGTGCGATTGCGCAACAAAGTATGAAATTTTTTCTCATGTGAAGAGCAAGACTGAAACGGCATTCCGATTTTTAAAAGTGGCGGAGGGGGAGGGATTCGAACCCCCGGTAGGATTACTCCCACGCTTGATTTCGAGTCAAGTACAATCAACCAGACTCTGCCACCCCTCCGCAAAAGCGGAAAACAGGCGCTAATTTATCAAATCGGCGCGAAGAATTCAATCAGAAAAACGGGTGTGCATAAAACAAAAATTGTTTTATGCACACCCAGTAATGAGTTGCGAGTTGTGAGTTGCGAGTTGTGAGTTGCGAGTTGTGAGTTGCGAGTTGTGAGTCGCGAGTTGCAAGGGAGAATCTTTGTTTGTCACTTAATAAATTCCTGAATGATTACTTGGACGAGGTGATGCCAATGCTTACGGTGTATTGCTAGCGGCTAGCAACTCGTAACTAGCAACTGGTTTGATTCATTTTTTCAGAAAAATGAATCAAACCGTTTTTCTCTTCTGTTGACACTGGGACATGCTTCAGATACTGTACGCAGACAAATTTAAGTACGGATCGGCGGTTTTTCGTCGCTTTATGTACTTAATGGCATCGCGCAGGACTCCGTTGTGAATGAGGATGTGCGAGCAACACTAATTTTATATGATAAAGATAACGGACGGATACGAAGGGCTGAAATTAGATTTTCAAGCCAGAGGCATCCCAGCCGATTCCCCTGGTTTGAGAGATCACCCGACGTTTCTGCAGGCCCAGGGTGAAGATTGTGCGTACCTCAACAAGTATGCAGCATTTGTGGTCGGTCGCCCGTATACTGCCGACTACCTTCAGCATGCCAGAACGGTGATCACCAATGTCGCTGGTGTTTTGTTCGATGCGCTTAAAACGAATGGCCGTATGGGTGCTTGTGTTGATATTGCAGGACATTTCTCAAGAATTCTCGAGAAGGAGGGTATCTGGAGCTGTGGGATCAAGGGGTCGCTCGCGATCTCATTCCCTTTGGCGAGCGATGAAGCCTCCACGCATCTCTGGTCGGTCGGTTGCGGTGGAATTGTCACAGGTCATGCCTGGCTCTTTGCCCCGCCGTTTTCGATTGTGGACGTCGCGATTCGCCAACAGGCGTATGGGGGCAACAAGCGTGCCTATCTTCCGGATGTGAATCTCGTGGAGTGTCCGAGTTTGGCCGACGTCGAGATCGAAGATGTCATCACGCCCGAGGCACGCGCCGAATTGACGAAGTCCGGTGTACCACGGAGTCTATTTTTTTCAACCGCTGCGCCCGGGATGCGAGATGTTCTGGATATTTTCTCGGCACATACCTGCACGTCGGCGCAAGGGGCGGTGATGAAATACTGTCCCATGTCTGTTCTTGCTACCGATTCGCCGCTAGAGATTATTCGCGATCTTGATCGTCAGGGTAGAACACCGTATAAGATCTATCAAGATAAGTTCCCAAGCTTGCACCAAGGATGAAATTCCGCAATTTCTGGTCTTGGGGACGTTTGTGGGAAGAGTTAGTGTGCTAATAATCAATGAATGACTTGGTTGATTCTCAAATTTAAGTTTGCATCATAATTTTCTGGTTGAATTTATGAGATTCGTAGTATACTCAATTCGTTTGACTGTTGTAGTCAGTAGCAGTATGTTTTGAATGCATCGTTTTCTACGAAGCCAACGATAACAAGTGAGTACGCGATGATTTTATTAGAAAGCCACCTTGAAGAGCTCTTTATCGATAAGTTGGTGGAGCTAAAATATACGTATCGAAAAGATATCTGTGACCGTAGCACGCTTGAAGCCAATTTTCGGCAGAAGTTTGAAGAACTCAATAAAGTCAATCTGACCGATGGCGAGTTTTCGCGTTTACTGGAGGAGATTGTCTCACCGGATGTGTTCACCGCAGCCAAGACGTTGCGTGGGATCAATAGTTTTACCCGTGACGATGGTACACCGCTGAACTATACGTTGGTCAACATCAAGGACTGGTGCAAGAATACCTTTGAAGTGATCAATCAACTCAGCATCAACACCGACTACAGTCACCATCGGTACGATGTGATTCTGCTCATCAACGGCGTACCCGTGGTTCAGGTCGAGCTCAAGACCCTCGGGATCAGTCCGCGCCGCGCGATGGAGCAGATCGTCGAGTACAAGAACGATCTTGGGAACGGCTACACGCGTACGCTCCTTTGCTTCGTCCAGCTCTTCATGGTCAGCAACCGAAGCGATACCTGGTATTTCGCGAACAACAACAACCGCCACTTTTGCTTCAACGCTGACGAACGTTATTTGCCTGTCTATCAGTTCGCTGCGGAGGACAACAAGAAGATTACCCATCTGGATAGCTTTGCCGAAACATTCCTCGTCAAATGTACCTTGGGCCAGATGATCAGCCGCTACATGGTGCTGGTCGCTTGCGAGCAGAAGTTGCTGATGATGCGGCCCTATCAGATCTATGCCGTCAAGAACATCGTGAGCTGCATCCACGAGAACTGCGGCAACGGCTACGTCTGGCATACGACCGGCAGCGGCAAGACGCTTACCTCCTTCAAGGCCTCAACGCTCCTCAAGGACAACCCTGACATCGAGAAATGCCTCTTCGTCGTAGATCGTAAGGATCTTGATCGACAGACGCGCGAGGAGTTCAACAAGTTTCAGGAAGGCTGCGTCGAGGAAAACACTAACACTGGCGCACTCGTGCGTCGTCTGCTCTCCGAAGACTACGCCGACAAGGTCATCGTCACCACCATCCAAAAGCTTGGCCTCGCGCTCTCTGGGAGCGCCGACGTCCCCGTCGGCAATATCCGCAAGAAATCCTACAAGGAGCAGTTGCAGCCGCTCCACAACAAGCGCATGGTCTTCATCTTCGACGAGTGCCACCGCTCCCAGTTCGGCGAGAACC
>JBBQIY010000032.1:0-11275 GCA_038325415.1 Kiritimatiellia bacterium | reverse complement strand
CTTCTACGGTGGCGATGATGCGGATAATGCCGCGTCCGCCGTCATGAAGGAACTCGATATTACCGCCGTCGTCAATCCTCCCGGCACCAACGATGCTGACCTCGTGGAGTCCGTGACGGGTAAGGTCTATGTGGCAAAGTCTCCAGAGGCGTTCACCTTCGATGATGATGGGAACCTCACGCAGGACGGACGCTTCACGTACACCTGGGATGAAGAGAACCGCCTTGCGTCCATCGAGACATCCGACGCCGCCGTTTCAGTCGGGGCTCCGCGTGTCAAGGTGGAGTATTCTTATGATCACCGCAGTCGGCGCATTGAAAAGATGGTCTCGCATTTTGAGAACGAAACATGGGCTGTGGCAGAGTCCCGCTCTTTCCTGTATGACGGCTGGAACATGATTCAGGAAGCAATCTACAATCCGCAATCGGCAATCACAAATCAGTACGTCTGGGGACTCGATCTTAGCGGTTCCCTTCAAGGTGCTGGTGGTGTTGGTGGTTTGCTGGCCGTCATCTCCCCTCTACATTTGGGAGAGGGACGGGGTGAGGGCAGCACGGTTTATCTGCCGTGCTTCGACGGGAATGGCAACGTCTGCGAATACCTTTCCTCCGACGGAACGCTCGCCGCGCATTACGAATACTCGCCCTTTGGTGAGACGTTCATCCAGTCCGGTGATTTAGTCGAATCCCTCTCCTTCCGCGTCTCGACAAAGTACTGGGAGAATGAAGCCAAGCTGTACTACTACGGCTATCGGTTCTATGTTCCTGAAAGTGGACGGTGGTTGAATCGGGATCCGATTGGGGAGAGAGGCGGGGTGAATCTTTATGGGGTTCTTGTCAATAGCCCAGTTACAATGTTCGACCATCTTGGTCTTTATGGTCTAGCAGACGGCCAAACGGCGGGTGGGATTAAAGATTGCGGTATTGTTATATTGATAACTCACAATTTTAATATAAAAAAATATAATCTTGATAATGCTGGCTGTCGAAAAGTCGCTGTCGTTTCATGTAAGTCTGCTGAATATGTCCCTCCTCTTAGCGAAATTTATCCATGGAATATTGTTGATATCCCCCTTTCAATTGGATTTGTAGGTGGAACAACAGGCCCTGGGGTGAATGCGGGGTTTGGTGATGGGGCTAATGGGTTTATTGAATATATGAAGCGTGTTTTTAATGCCGCTCGAAAGGCCGCAGAAGGGCTTTGTCCTTCGGAAGAATATCTGTTGGGAGATAAGACGATGAGCTCGGATACAGGGAAAGAGTGTACGCCCTGCGAACTGTATCGTAAGAAAGCAAGCGGCTCTGAGACAGGGAAATTTGCTTATGATGATACGACCTATCGGTGTTGCCATTGCAAAAATATCACACTTACCATGGTGCTTCCCATGCCTGGAGATCTTGGAACATTTGGAAATATTCTAAGCGGTGGAGAATGGAGGATGGCTTTTGGAGGTGTCGCCTCCACATCAAAGGCCACGTATGATTGCTCGGAGAAAAAGTGGACAGGTGATGCTGGTCTTTACAAGGAGTATTCTGTTGACGAAGCTTCGAATGACACAGAAAGCGAATAGCGGTAGAGGAGGTGTTTACGGATATGCGTATTAATAAAAAGGAAATGAAAGCGTTACTTTGTTTTTTGAGCACTTGTTTGTTGATGGGTGCTGGATGTTCGCAATGTTCATCTAGTCAGGAAGCTGCTTCTGCTTTTCTACCGATTAGTAGCCAGGATGTCCAGTATGTGATTGTTTGTGAAGCTGATTTTGACGCCATCCCGGAATTCCTAACCAATGCCACGGGTAGAGTCTATCAAAAAGCTCTTTACAATGAACTTTTTCGGGTGACGGATCGGGAAGAAATCAACCGTCTGGTTGGCGCATTAAATCCACTTAAGGGACGTCGAGAGAGTGGAATTTGCTTTTGCGGCATTCTCTCCGATCAAATTTTTGTTTCACAGTCAAACCAAGTCATTGCTTCATCGGTGGTTTATCATGCAAACAGCATGGTTTCCGTTGATAAACAGGGAGCGATTGTATCTTCCAATGGAATTTTTCGTCTCGCGCTTATGCAAACCTCGAATCCTGAGGACTGGGAAAAGGAAGCAGGCTATTTTGCGCCTTGCCCAACCTATGCGCAAGACATCCTTCAGATGATGCGGGAAAGAAGTCCGACCGAATATGCGGTGCACAAGGAATTTTTGAAAGCATCGGGGGGCGATATCTGTTACTGACTTTACTCTGACTGTTACTGACTTTAAAAGCCCATCTCTTCACAAGTACCGGGTCACGAATGTCTATTCCGGACAAGAATTCGTTTCAATCACGGGCTTAGTCACGACTGCCAGACCCGGCGAAGGTAAAGGGAAGCTCCCCCCGTTTCAGGTCACGGTACCGGAGGTGGACGTGGACTGGGAGGGTTACGAGGTCTGGGAAATGGAGAAGACGGAGGATTCCAACGTTGTGCTTCTTCCGATTGCCACGACGGATACGGGACGAAGGAAGTTCTTCGTCCGCGAACCGCGCGAGAAGAGGGATGGCATGTTTTCCAACGATATGAGAATTCTTCCCGATTTGGATCTTTTCTGGTCAAGTGGCATTCAGGTCTATACGAATAACATCCTCATTCCGGCGAGGGTCATTGAGATTCTGTCGAATAAAGTGAAGACATGGCCGTTGGTATTCTACGCATCCCAGAACACGGGCATCCCCGCTCCCGCAGGAGCAATGACCATCCGGCTTGAGCGCAAGCCGACGAAGAACGATGTCAATGGGGAAATCACCTTCGATGAAATCAAGTGCCAAGCTCTTTGTTTTAAAATCAAATATCCTTGTGACACAAACGGGAACGGATTAATTGACGATCCTGGCAACGAATTTGCCTTTAATGTCGACTATCCCGCAACGCTTAAAATAGTATGTGTAGCAGAAGCTTGCGTAGGTATCGATACGGACAAGTTGCGATGGCGCATTGAAGATGTCGGAGCAATAAGAGGCGAGTGGAGTCCGCACATTGCTAATGATGTACATATTGGCAAGGGGACGAGCCCTACTGTAACTTTTACGGGGATGCCAATGCATAATTCTGACTTTGGCCCTAAGAATATTACGCTTGGCTATGATGGTTTGTTTTATAATGACGAGGAAATTATGGC
Source organism: Kiritimatiellia bacterium (assembly GCA_038325415.1). Taxonomy (GTDB): domain Bacteria; phylum Verrucomicrobiota; class Kiritimatiellia; order RFP12; family UBA3636; genus JBBQIY01. Next base: position 8,128 of record JBBQIY010000032.1, on the reverse strand, counting down.
ATGCGCACGGCGATATTCGGTGGGCGTACATCCGGCAAGCTGGTGGAACCGCCGGCTAAAGTAATAAGCATCGGTAAAACCAAGCTCCCCCGCCACTTCCTTGATCGGCGATGCCGTTTCAACCAACAGCCGACAACTGCTTTGAAGCAAAATCATGTCGCGGTACTCCCGAAACGTCTGGCTTCCATGCTCCTTTGCCCAGTAGCGCCGTAGCGTCGACAACGACATCGCCACGGTCTCTGCCAGAGTCCCCACCGCAAAACTCCCCGCCAGATTCTTACTCAAGTACTCGCGACATTTCATTAGGGCTGGATGCTCCTGTGTCGGCGACGTACTTGGACTAAAACTTGAAGCGATGAGATTCCAACAGGCGATGTCGATTAAATCCGCATTAACATGTCCCGACTTGGTCATCAAGCTGAGCTGCAAAACGGCTTCGACAATATCCCTGCTGATGCTACGCACAGGCGGATTTCCCGGATCGAAGACACCGGAATCCTTCAAGACGTCGAAGGAGCGTCGCGGATAGATTAAGTAGAGTTCGGACCACGTTTCGTTAAACGAAGGGCCGTAGTGCATGGGCACATCAGGCCACTGTAAAATTGCGCACGGCGGTGTCACCGTGTACACCGTGCCATCATAATGGTATTCACCAGAACCGGATAAAATGAATGAAAAATTGCAAGAATCAAAGACATGACTCACGACATCGCGTTTTTGAGGCATGAACCCAATCGTCTCCACGTGCGGAATCAAAGAGAACCGCCGAGCGTACGGTGCAAGATGTATGGAACGGGAATCCATTTGTTTGAAGTAATACTCCATTTATTTTCAGTAAAATCAAGTATATCATAGAACTTAGTTGGAACAAAAGTCAATTTTTCGCATTGTATTCACAAAGGAGACCCCATGAAGGTAGGTTTAATCGGATGCGGCAACATCAGCCGCGCGTATCTCAATAACGGTGCTGCGTTCAATCAGATGAAAATTGTCGCCTGCGCCGACATCCGGCCAGAAGCAGCTAAAGCCTGTGCGACCGAATTCGGCCTCAAAGCCATGAGCGTCGACGAACTTCTTGCCGATCCGCAAATCGACACCGTTCTCAATCTCACAACCCCGGCATCCCATATCGAAATCAATCTCCGGGCAATCCAGGCGGGCAAGAACGTCCACTGCGAAAAGCCCTTCGGCCTCGACCGCGAAGGTGCCCGAGAGGTTATCAAGCTGGCCGCCAAGAAAAAGCTCCGCGTTGGCTGCGCACCCGACACGTTTCTGGGTGGAGGCCATCAGACCTGCCGTAAGCTCATTGACGACGGCTTGATCGGTCGCGTGGTTAGCGGTACAGCGTTCATGCTCTGCCACGGACACGAATCCTGGCATCCAGCACCGGCCTTTTATTATCAGAAAGGCGGCGGACCGCTCTTCGACATGGGGCCGTATTATCTCACTTCGCTTGTCAATATGCTCGGCCCCGTAAAGAAAGTCACCGCCATCACCACCCGTTCTACCGATGTGCGCCAAGGCATCAAAGTCAACGTCGGAAAAACTTTCCCAGTCGAAATCGACACGCATGTCTCCGCCCTGCTCGAATTCGTTTCCGGTGCCGTCATCACACTCATCACCAGCTTCGACGTTTGGAAACATTCGGGTCTCGCGGACATTGAACTGCACGGAACAGACGGTAGTCTCCATGTTCCCGACCCGAACGGCTTCGATGGCGACATTCGCTTCTTCAAGGCAGGCCTTTCGTCCAGTTGGGCTTCGGTCGATAACCCCTTCATCTACAACGGCAATATGCGCGGCATCGGCTTGGCCGATATGGCAGCGGGCATCGCCGCAAACCGTCCGCACCGGAGCAACGGAGACCTCGCATTCCATGTTCTCGACATCATGTGCGCAATCGGTGAATCTGCCGCTTCGGATGCCACGGTCTTCATTCAAAGCACGTGTGAACGCCCCGCGCCGCTCCCCTTGGGCCTGAAGTCGGGCAATTTAGACTAACAATTTAGACTAACAAAGGAAAACACAATGAAAAAAGCATTAATTTTTAGAGGCGGATGGGATGGACACAACCCCATCGAAACATCGGATATTATCGCCGGAAAGCTCCGCGCGGCAGGTGTCGAAGTGGATCTCCACGACACGAAGGAATGTCTCCTCGATCCGGATCTCAAAACAAAATACAATCTCATCGTCCCCGTCTGGACGATGGGTACGATCGAAGGGCCCGAAGCAAACGCCCTCCTCGATGCCATCAAAAGCGGAGTCTCCTGCGGCGGCTGGCATGGCGGCATGGGCGACGCTTTCCGCAACAACACGGAATACCAGTTCATGGTCGGAGGCCAATGGGTTGCACATCCCGGCGGCATCATCGATTACACCGTGCAGCTCGTCAAAGACGACCCCATCACGGCTGGCATTTCAAAAAGCTTCCCAATGCACAGCGAGCAATACTACTTGCATGTCGATCCCGGCAATCAGGTTCTGGCTACAACGACATTTAATGGCGACCATGCCGCATGGATCGCCGGAACCGTCATGCCCGTGATCTGGACGCGCCGCTTCGGTGCTGGGAAAGTTTTTTACAGTTCGCTCGGCCACAACCTTGCGGACTTCCAAAACACCCCGCAAGTCTCAGAGATCATCATCCGCGGCCTGCTCTGGTCGCTCGATATGCTCTAACGGCGTAGCGGGCACGGCATGCCGTGCCCGCATCAGTCATCACTGTCATTCAGGGTATAAGCCGAATTAACAGAAGCCCTGAGCAAAACAATCCCCGCGACCTTGCCCTCATGCCTCACCAGCCCCCAGGCGCAAGGTTCGCGTGTGTCGATGAACGCCCCGCGTCGCCCGTGCGGGACGGTCAGCTCTGCGCCTTCAAAAATGGCCGCTACCGTGTCTCGCTCCCACTCGCTGGGCAAATCGACGAGCCTGTTTCGTGACAGATAGGAGTATAAACCTGAAGGTTGCTTCACATAACTCCCGCTTCGCGATGTCACGATTTCGTAACGGTACGGCTCGGCCGTTTTGATCATGAGTTTGACCTCAGGATTCATCGGTGTTGAAGCGTGGATCGCGGCGAGCATTTCGGAAATGCTCGCTTCTCCTTCCAAGGGTACAGACGATGCCATGTCGGCGCACATCATCGGAGTAAACCCAGAAACAATACTGGGCATTCGCGCGCGCATCGCATCCTGCGCTTTGAAATAATTCTGTGCATGTTTTTCCACTGCGACAAGTTTTACCTTCTCAGCGCGAGAGACATCCTTCTCGGCACGATAGGCATCCACTTGGTAGAATATAACCAAAAAAAAATTCGGTTACATTACCGGACGGGGGGTATGGCATGGATCAGATGTCTGACCTTAATGACACTAACTTAAGCACCGTTTCCTAATCCTAATCCTCATAAAGCAAGGTTACGCAACATAACGCCGCTCGCAACATAACGCGACAAAGTTCTTCGACTCCGATTTTGTTTGAAACCCAAGAAGTTGCTTCATAATTTTCGCGATGGCATCGCACGACAGGCTAAAATTCGTCTTCTGCATTCTGAATACTGACATCCCCCGCCATGACAGCGAACCGCGAACCGTCTTCGAGTCGCAACAGGAGGCTACCGTCGCTATCGATGCCCTCTTCTGTGCCCGCCACGGTGCTTCCATCCGGCAGCGCGACGCGAAGGCACTCCCCCGTCAGCGCATCCATCGTTCGCCAAGCGGTGAGCACATCGGCTGGACCGTCGCTCTCGAGTACGCCAACCCAATATCGGAGACGCTCCACCCAACAGGTGAGTAGTGCATCCCGGTCGTGGAGGTGTCCGGACTCTGCCACCAGCGAGGTGGCTGGGAATCGTACGCGCACAGGCATCAAATGGGGCGGCGTGTTGACATTGACACCCAGCCCAGCAATCACAATCGGTCCAGTGGCGGACGTGAGATCGGCCTCGCAGAGGAGACCCGCAACTTTCCTGCCATTCACCAGAACATCATTCGGCCACTTGATCTTTGCGGACAGATCCGTCAGCAAGGTGATCGCTTCCGCAGCCGCAATTCCAGCCACCAGTGTCATAAAGGGAAACGTCTCGGTCGCCATGCGAGGCCGCAATATCACCGAGACATACAGGCCAACGCCTTCGGGCGAAACCCAACCATGACCATTGCGTCCGCGTCCAGCACTCTGCGAATCCGCAACCACCGCCGAGAACGCCTCAACGCCCTCGAGCGCAAGCCGCATCGCCTCATCGTTCGTGGAAGGAACATCTTGAAAACGGTAGATCATGAGAAATTACGAATTACAAATTACGAATTGGTTAATGGGCATTAGTCATTGGGCATTAGTCATTGGGCATTAGTCATTGGGCATTAGTCATTGGTCATTGGTCATTGGTCATTGGTCATTAGCCGCTGGAAAATAATTAGTACTAGCGACTAGCCACTAGCGACTAGCGACTTTGTACGTTTTAATCTCAAACGGCTTGAAGGAGATGGTGGCGGGTGATGAAACGGGTCCACCTAGGTTCGTCCATTCCGACGATTGGCATTCCACGAATTTCGAATTTTTTAACACCGACGTGAGTACACCCTTTGCGCGGCAACCGCGTCTTTCGACGAGCCGTACCACGAGGCAGTCCTCCTTCTCGGCGCGCTTGATAACGGAAAGCTCCACTCCCGAGCCACTGAAGGACACCGGCATACGCGCTTCATCCGTGATCTTCATCTCCACAAAAGCTTCAAGCCCCTGATTGATCATCGCGGCGTTCATCACCACTTCATCGTTCGAGGCCAGTGCACCTTCATGCGGCAGAATGCTATACACGATGTGATGTTGCCCGAGATCGCAAAGTGGGTCAGGCCATGTCGGCGAGCGCAGCAACGAGAGCGACATCACGCCATCCTTGACGCGGTAGCCGTACTTGCTATTATTGAGAAGTGCAAAACCGAAATCGGGTTCCGACATGTCGGCGTACCGATGCCCCGCGACCTCAAACTGCGCCGCCTGCCACTTCGTATTGTTGTGCGTGGCTCGTGCAATCGTACCGTACTGGATCTCAAACCTCGCCTCTTGCGAGCGAACGGTCACAGGGAACTCCACGCGCGCCATCTTGTGATTCTCATGCCAATCGACGTAGGTAACGAAGTCGAGGCGTTTGCCGCGCTTGCCCAGCCAAGCCGTCTGCATGAACGTACTCTCTCCCAGTTTCAGACAAGCCATGACGCCGCTGCGGACCTTGCCCACGATCTTCTCAATCGAGATGACCTGCACATCCCCCGTCTTCATGGTATCAAGATATTCTTCATAATCCCATGCATCGTAGGTCGACGGATGATCGTCGTAGAGGGAAATCAAGTTGCCTTGCTTGCCTGCCTGAATCAGCTCGACGCCTACGGTCTTATCAAAGCAAGAAAGCACGTGCATTTGAGCGTCAAGCACATAGCGAACGTCGTCATTTTCGAGAACGGTTGTCGCTTCAACGTCTGAAGTAACGGCCCCTGCGGATTCTTCTTTCGACAGATCCACGCTCACGAAACTCTGAGCAGGAATTTCTACCCAAGCAACGTAGTCGTCGGCCTCGCGCTGAACATCGAGCTTCGCCTCTTTCAGCGAGCCGCTCTTCCAGCCCTCGGGTAGCACGACGGTGCCGCTAAACGGTGTGGAGGACGGATTAAAGTACGTCACCACGTTCTTCTCTGCTTGCAGAACCTTTGCTGCGGCGGTTGCTTGAAGTTTCTTGCAATCGGCAACGATCTTCTGAAGCGTCGGAACGTTCTCGGCATAAACGCGGTTAATGGAAGAACCGGGAATAATGTCGTGGAACTGGCCGCAGAGGAGCGACTTCCACATTGTGTCAAATTCACCAGCGGGATAATCTTTGATACTCGCGGTCGAACACAGCATTTCTGCCGCGCGCAGAGCCTCTTCGGCACGGCGATTCCAAAGCTTCGTGTTTGCCTGCGTGGTCAACGTTGCACGATGCATTTCAAAGTAGAGTTCACCAACCCACGTTGCAAGCTCGGCGCGACTTTCGTTCATGCGCTCCAAAACGGGTTGCGCAAAAGCAAAGTTAAACTTCGGGCATCCGTTGAGATTCTGGCAACGCAAACCGCGCTCGACATGTTCTTCCTTGGGGCCGCCCCCACCATCGCCAATACCAAAGAGGCAAATCGCATCGTTAATGAGTCCCGCCTCGGAGTTATTGCTCTCGTTTTTCTTGAGCTGGCTCGGGCGCACTTGGCTGTTGTAGTCATCCTCCGGTGGGAAGTGCGCGAGGACTTCACTGCCGTCAATACCCTGCCAAATAAACGTGTTGTGCGGAAACTTGTTGTAACGGTTCCACGAAATTTTCTGCGTCAGAAAATAATCAATGCCAGCCGTCTTCATGATCTGGGGGAGATTGCCGGAATAGCCGAATACGTCCGGAAGCCAGACGTTCTTGACCTCGACCCCAAACTCATCGCGGAAGAAATTGCGTCCCACAAGGAGCTGACGCACCAGCGATTCACCACTGGGGATGTTGCAGTCTGCCTCCACCCACATGCCGCCCTGCGCTTCCCAACTTCCATCGGCAATAGCCTTCTTAACCTTGGTATAAAGTTTCGGATAGTGCTGCTTGCAAAAATCATAGAGCTGTGGCTGCGAGGCACCGAACTTATAGCCCGGATATCGCTTGATGAGTCCGATCTGGCTTGCAAACGTGCGGGCTACCTTGCGGACTGACTCACGAAGCGGCCACAGCCATGCGGTATCAATGTGCGCATGCCCGATGCCGTTGACGTCCACTGTGGCAGGGTCGACCCCGAGCTCGAAAATTTTGCGCATCGCCTCGCGCACGGCTGGAACGCCGCCACGCTCCGGCGGAAGCGAATCCAACGCCTTACTCGCGAGGCGGAGCACTTGCATTCGGCGCGCAGTTCCAGCAGGAAGTGTTTGCACTAAATCAAGGATCACTTCCAAGTCGAGGCGAAGCTGCCACTTATCATAATCAAAGAGACAAATGCTAAGTTTTTTAATCGAAGACGGATATTTGCCGTGAATGCTCGAACCATCCTCAATCCACTTGGGATCAGGCTTCGCTTCCGCACCAAAAAGGCCGTTTGCGCCGGTTTCCACCCAGAAATCGATCGGCTCGCCGCCCTTGCAGGCATTGAACAAATGCATCATATCCTTGTTATACGCCGCATCGAACACGGAACCCGTTGTCAGGCTCACGAGCGGACATCCCTCCGCGTCGAACACCAACGCTTCGCCCGTGAAATCAAGGTTCAAGGTCACATAGCCACCTTTCCAAGACTTCGGGATCTCGCCGCGCACATGGAACCAGCCACAATCCCAGAGATTTCCCCACTTCTCTCCGCACTGAATCGGCTTGTACGCCAACTCCACGCGCTTGTCATAAGATATCGGCTCAGGCGTAACCGCATATTCAGCCGTAAGAGATGCCCGTTCAGCCACGATCTCGTGTCCTAGACGCGTATAAACCTCTTTGATGCGTTCGATATGGATATCTTGAAAAAAGTTTGACATAGTGCTGTGATGTTCCTTGGCCTACGCAACGTGAGGATACGTAGCTTGTTTAATCGTTGATGCGAGGATCGTCATAAATCCCTACAGAACCGACGCTTTCATGAATAAAATGAATGCTATATGATCTTGTATTCTACAAAGAAAGTCAATAACAAACAGTCACGGGTGGGCGTCAAGGGTGCGCGTCAACATAGTTTGACGCCCACAGGAGTCAGAAGACAGGAGACAGGAGTCAGAAGTTGGAAATCAAGCACTTACGCGGAGTTAGACAAACTAATTCATGTCCCTGTTCTTGTGACACCACAGAAGAATGGCGAAACTGTGCGTAACATGTTGAGAATCAATGCTGTATTCTGACTCCTGACTTCTGGGTTCTGGGTGGGATTCAACTAAATTGAATCCCACCCGGGCGTCAACATAGTTTGACGCCCACAGGAGTCAGAAGACAGGAGACAGGAGACAGGAGTCAGAAGTTGGAAATCAAGCACTTACGCCAATTTAGGCGAAATAATTCATGTCTCTGTTCTCGTGACACCACGGAAGAAGTTTGCAACTGTGCATAACGTGTTGAGAATCAATGCTGTATTCTGACTCCTGACTTCTG
>JBBQIY010000031.1:0-11306 GCA_038325415.1 Kiritimatiellia bacterium | reverse complement strand
AGACCGCATGGCCCGCTTTGGTGAACGAATCGGCGGGTTCCCGCAAAATGTCTGTGCTATGACAACCTTGACTGGCCCCGACAAGTTGCACCGGATTGATGAACTTCGTGAGGTTCAGGCGTCGGTTCGTGGTCTCTCGGTCGAGCCACTATGGGAACGAATTGCACCCGACAAACTAAACCTGAATGGAATTTCGTGGCTGATTGTAGGCGGAGAGAGTGGCCGAAAAGATGCAGTCCGGCCATTTGATCTCATATGGGCTCGGGAGCTTCGTGATTTTTGCCGGGAACAGAGCGTGGCGTTCTTTTTGAAGCAACTCGGCCGTCGTCCTATTGAAGCCGGTCGGGAACTCAGGCTCTGTGACACCCACGGTGGCAACTGGTTCGAATGGCCGGAGGATCTGCGGGTGCGGGAGGTGCCGGAGTTCTTCAAGAGGATTTGATCCGTCTATAATTTTGTATGGCAGTATTGAATGCGCCTTATCGCTTTCCGGCAACGACTTCCTGAAGCCACACCTTTGGAAGGCAACAGCGAAACCGCCTGATTGTTGCGTTGAATGCGCATTTTCCAAGTCGTCTCCGGCAGCCGCATGGGCAGGGCATCTTGTTGGCGATGCGCTTCTTTTTAAGCAGGCAAAAAAGAGCGGGACTGACCTGAGCGTTTAGCTTCAAGCCGAACAATTCCCTGTAGTCGTCGAGTTCGCCGTCGATGCCGTGACGAAGCTCACCGAAAATGAAGTCTCTATTGTGTGTGAGTTTTAGACTCATCGCATAAAGGTAGGGAACGACGCATTTTTTGCTGAACCCGAGTATGGTCGGTTCCGTTTGTAGCTGAGCCATGAGTCGGATTCGTGAACCGAGGCAGAGAGTTCCGTCACTGTTTACGTGAAAATCATTCACGTGGGGAATTCTGCCGCCTATCTCAGTTGCCGTTGGAACCCGTCGGGGGAATTCTTGGGGAATTGAGATGTGAAGGTTGTAGGTGTCGTTGATTCTTGGGTATCCCTCATATTCAGCGCAGAACTGAAAATCCCCTTCCAGCAAAAGGGGATTTCCGTTCGATGGCCGAATCGAGATTAAGGGCTGGTCGTTGAGGAACTCCTCCAACCCTGGAATGGAGACCAGTGTAAGCATTACATAGTCCACGGGCGAGCCGGTTTTTCGGTGATGATATGGATGTTTTGATATTCGGCGGGTTGAGACGGTAGGAGCGGGAGAATTTTGGCAATGTCCTCCTGTGGGATGCGCAGCCCAAACTTCTGCATGGTGAACTTGTGGATCAGTTCTTCGGTGTTGAGCTTGTCGATGTTTTGGAAGTCTGCTCTTGCTTGCTTGAGCCAATTGTGGAAATTTCCTTCCAAGTTGAGGTGGGCGTATTCCGGCTCGTGCCATTTGTCCGCGAAGTCTTCATTTGGGTTGACGGGGTTTGGGACATGGGGAGTTGTGGGGAGGATGTGGCGATCCATGTCGGCGAGGATGCGCTCCAGTGCGGAGGTGAGGTTGTCTTCACCCCGGTAGGCCTCTGCGGCAAGAGTCGTAATAATGATCGAAATGGGCTTGTAGTCGGAACTCTTGGCAAACATCGAATCCCGATGCCGCTTCAAGAGTTGGATGGCTTTTTGGAGTGGCGTTTTCCATTTCCAAGCAGGGAGCTTTTCCACCTTGGCCTGCTTTGCCATCATGGCGACTTTTTCCATGAGCCCTGCGGCGATCTCCATGCGGGACTCAAACCACTTGGCGTAGCCTTCGGAGTTAGAGATTCGCCAGTCGGGATCGATGGAACGGTAGTTTGCCTGCCGGTTATCGGTGATGTTACCCGAGTGGCGAGACACGGCGTCGGCGAGCCCGCGAGTGAGGCCATGTTTGACCATCGCCTCAGCGAGCGAGGCTTGCTTGGTCATTTCTTCGGGGATGGACGGAACGATGTCCTCCGAGAACCGCAGTTCGTCAGCGTATTCGAGACACCAGCAACGGTGCTTTTCTTCGAGCTCCTTTTTAATTTGTCGGGCCTTCCGGTAGGCCTCCAATTCGTCACCGACGAGTGTTTTTAGCCTCTCCTGAGTGTGCGTGTGCTTGTTGATGCCGGACTCCAGGCGGCAGCCAACATCCAGATCGTAAGCCTCGCCGTCGTGCAATGGGCGGATGACGGTGCCGAGGCGGAAAGAACCCTGCGCGTGTATTCTCGCGTTGTTGTCTTTCAGCGGTCCCTCGCAGAACCACGCGCCCAAGTCCTTGTATCGGTCATGGGCCTTGTCATACGCACCAGGTGGAATTTCTAAAACGGCCACAAGGGCCTCGATGATTTGATCTTTCATTTTCATGGTCTTTTGGGTTTCTGTTAAGTGGGAAGCTCAGTTGATTTTGTGACAGGGCTCGAAAGGGGCTGCTTGATGGTCGAAAAACCCCCGGTCAAAGAGTTCGGAGGAGGCGTGGCGCCATTCAGCCTCTCCCATTGCGAGGAGTTCCTTGCTGAGTTTATCGAGGTGGAAATCCCCCGGTGCGGTTTTGGGGTTCACCTCCAAGAATCGATCTTTTCCGAGCAAATGATGAACCATCCCGGAAGCCGACTGTGACTGGCCTCTCATCATGAAGTCGATGACGGGAGCTGCCATTTGCAACTTTCCTCCCATGGTCTGGAGATCTTTTAGGGAGATGACTTCCTCGGTGGTGCCGATTCGAAGAGCAGCGATTTCGCATTGGGGTTTTTCGAGGTATCCCAACGCTTCGGCCACCGCAATCATGACGGGATTGTTTGCCCAGACACCTCCATCCAGAAGTTGGAGGCCGGATTCGGTTACTTCGGGGGGAAGGTAGGTCGGGGCGGCACTGGTCGCCATGGCCACGTGAACGGCGCTCTGCTTGTAGTCGGTCTGGAGCCTTTTGTGGTGCGACGTTTTGAAAATGTGGACTCCATGGAAAGCAGGGTCAAAGGCGGGGATGAGAAGCCGTTTTTGACTTTCGCCGAACTTGCGTTCACCGAGCAACTCCTGCAGTGCGGCCCGCAGGCCATCACCAGAATGCTTCACAGCCAGCCAGTGTTTGGCGTTAGCAAAGTATTTGGTCGGAAAGATTTGGTCCGCCTTGTTGAGATAGAGGTCTTTGATCTGTTCTGCCGAGAAACCCAAACCAAGGCCGATAGCGATTATTCCGCCGGTGCTGGTGCCAGAGATCAGATCGAAATGATCAATGACCCTTGTTTCCCGTTCTTTTTCCCAATGGGCCAGAAACGCGGCTGTAAAAAGGCCCTTCAGCCCGCCGCCATCAAGAGAGAGAATTTGGAATCGGTTATTCATGATTTTTCGATGTTGTAGCTCCGCCGAAGCGCTGCCGTTGTTTAACTTGTGGTTACACTGAATAAAAACGTTCTTCTTGTAGAACGTCAATAAAAAAGTTGCTTTCCACAGAACGGGGAGTGAATATTGTTCTACATGATGAACATCGGACCCCGCATCATGGCACTTCGCGTCGAGAAAAACATGACCCTCTCGGAACTTGCCCGAAAGAGCGAAATCGCGAAGAGCCTCCTGCATCGCATCGAAAACCAAGAAGCTTCCAACCCAGAGTTGAGCACTCTCCAAAAGATTGCCCGAGCTCTCGATGCGACAGTTGGGGACCTTATCGGGAATGAGGTTGTCAAAAGTGTTCGTCAGCTCCCAGAAGTGCGTCCCGAGTGGCTTAAAAATCTGATTTCGCAACTCCGCGCGGCGGGAAAAGAGCCGGATGAAGATTTTTTGGAAGCTCTGTATGTCATCCAAAATCGCAAGGGCATGAAGAATGCGAGGGATGAGGACTGGCTTTATCTCTATTCCACAATGGAAAGAAGTTTCCCTGGTTGACTTTTCACGCAACCATTTCGACGATTGCGGAAATGGCTGTTCAGGAAAGCTCGCACCCTTCGATCCAGTCGCTTTTAGGCGAAGCTCTTCCAGGAGAAACCGCTGCCGACGTGATTCGCCGCAAGGCGCGGGCGATCATTGCGAAGGCAAGACCTTTGTGGAAGGGACCGCCTTTCTGTCCCATTGCTCTGGCCGATATTGAGGGCATCATTGTTGCGGAAGCGTCCTGTGACATTCGGAGTGAAGGTCGGATTTTTTCAAAGGGTGGCCGTGTTTACATCCAATTCGCAGCAGGGCAGTGCCATGAGCGGCAACGGTTCACGGTCTGCCACGAATTAGCGCACACTTTGTTTCCCGATTGTTTTGCCCGTGAACGACGGCGGTCGGCAGTAGAAAAGGCAGAATGGGAGTTTGAAAATCTGTGCAACATCGCAGCTTCTGAATTTCTTTTTCCTCATGAGGAATTCAGCGTGGACGTGAGAAGTGGCATTCTTCAAGCTGATGCAATCACTCAGCTTGCCTCCCGATACGAGGCATCAGTTGATGCTACAGCACGACGTGTCGTGAATTATTGCAGCACTCCTGCATGCGTAGTTTTCGCACATTTCAGGCATCCAAAACCGGGATCAGTTGTTTCACTTTTTGTACATTACGCCGTCCCCAACGAGTCATTCAGTGGAAGATTCTTCAAAGGGATGAAGATCAATTCCAAGTCGGTCGCCAATAAAGCTTATCAGGATCAAAGGCCTTGCAGCGCATCAACCGAGAATTGGATGATGGGGGGATGTTGGAATCGATTTCGAGTTGAAGCAATACCACTTCCAAAATTCGGGTCTAAAGACACATCTGATTTGGCGATCATTCTTTATCCTCGATAGCCCTCGCAGTGTTTCAGTGCTCATGCAGTTTCTCGACGCCACGAAAAACAGAATCGACTCAGTGCCCCCAAGTCCCCCCCTTTAATCACCTCACCCCAACTGGATCAAGGTCCCGGCATTGAGCGCTTGCTCGCGCAGATGCCAGTCTGGCATCAGACGTGTAAGAGATCGTTGGAATGCTTTTCCGTGGTCGGGATGCTGGAGGTGACACATTTCGTGCGCAACGACGAAATCAATGAGTCGTGGGGCTTGCGTGGCGAGCAGCCAGTGGAAATTCAGGCGTCCGGGGGGCAGGCAGCTTCCCCATCGACCTCTCAGGTTGAGCACGCGGATCTGTGGCACCGGAAGCCTGAGTGCGCTGGCGTGATAAGCCACGGAATCGGGAAGACGTTTGGCGAGGTGATCTCGATACCAAGCGCGAAGGGCGATTCGTCCACTATTGGTGGTGGTCGCTGCATCCCAATCCGCAGGAACGAACAACTCAAAGGCTCCTGCCCGAAGGATAATCCGAGGCTGATGAACATCCTTGGCCCTTCTTACACGGAGCATGTGCTGGCGGCCTAGGTAGGGCAGGCTTTCTCCAGAGACCAAGTTTCGGGGCCATGTGCGTCCAAATTTTCGGGCACGATCCAGTTTTTCAATGATCCAGTCGCCTTTGGAAATCACCTTCTCTCGGATGATTGTTGCGCGGGTTCCTTTTGGCGCAGTCACACAGAGGGATGAGCCAACCAACGTAATTGAAATGGCATAACCCTCGCCGCGACGGATGATCTCGTAGGTGAGGAGGGTGTTGCCGTAGGGTGCAGTGTCCCGGGTCATCGCGAAAAATGCACCCGTGCCAGTTCCATGATGGCGAGTGTGGTGGCTTCGATCTGATCGGCGGGAAAACCATATTGCAGCCGGAGTTTGCGTTTGATGGCTTTGCGCATTTCACGTTGCACATCCTCCTTGCGCGTCCAGTCCAGCACCGCATGGCCGCGAAGCATCTCGACCATTTCGGTGGCGAGCGCACCCGGGTCCATGTTCGGGTCCTCACCAACGGAATCACTTGCTTCACTCGTGGGTTTCTGAATGGTTTGCTGGAGCAGACGGAAAAATGGGAGTACGTCCGCTGTGAGTCCGTGATCCTGTGCTTCCTGAGTCTGATCGGTCAGATTTTCAGCCAATGTTTCCAGCATTTCAAATTCTAACACATCGTCGATGCGACCTTCACGTTTTTCCCGGATGATGCGCTCCAAGTGTTGGCGAAAGGTTTCGTATGCAACGGGATCTTCCTCGAGGTGAACTCGAATGGTATGACGGATCGCGTGGCGCATTCGGAGCGCTTTTGAGCGGGGTGATTTCAGTTTTCGCAGCTCTTTGGAGAATCCTTTGTCGAGCAGGCTGATCGGTTCGAGAAGGACTCGCACTTCATCTCCCCGCACGGATCGGTCGATGAGCGCCCGCACTCTTTCGGCGCAATCGGGGAACAAAATATCCTCCTCACAAAACGCGGTTCGGGCCTCCATTCTCACCCGCCTAAGCCATGCAAAATCCTCAAGGTATTGCAAAGCCCGGGGATCCGGAAGCAGTCGCTCCAGGGATTGATAAAACTCGCGGTAGCGCGAATGGAACACCGCCCGACAGTCAGCGGGTTCGATGGCCTCGATCCACGGTTCGATTTCTTTTCTTAAGAGGCCAGACGGGAAACAGGCCAACACGTCACCCAGTCGCTGGTTCAATATTGCGAACTCGCGGTCATCGGTCCTCCGGTCCATGACTGACTCTGGTGACAAGTCGTCGTGGAGGGACTTGAGGGCTTTGTCGAGGAAGCCGGCCACGCCCCAGTAATCCACAACCAGGCCCCACGTTTTGTCTTTTTGAGGCATGGGGCGATTCACCCGGGCGATAGCCTGCAACAAACCGTGTTCCCGCAATGGTCGATCCAAATACAACACACGCTCAATCGGCGCATCGAAGCCTGTGAGATATTTATCCACCACGACGATGATGGCCAGCTTGCCGAGCGGATCCTTGAACTCTTCAATGATGGCCTGCTCATTGGCGAATTTCTCTTTGAGTTGCCACAGCTGTGTGGCTCCCTTCGCCGGGTCGGAAATGAGGAGAGCGACCCGTCCTGGCAGGAATCGCTCCAGCTCAAGGTAGTAGCGGGCGGCAGCTCTCTGGGAACACGCGGCGACCTGGGCCTTGAATCCGTCGGCCTCGAAATTGTCCCGAAAATGCCCATAAAGGTCGAAAGCAACGGTGTTGATTCTTTCCCGGGCTTCACCGACTTTGCGTTCGGTGACTTCCGCTTTTTTAAGCCGTTCACGTTGCTCTTGGGTAAGTTGGGTGAATTCTGCTTCAAAAATTGGGTCGATTTGTTTGCCCCACACGGCAAGTTCCGGAAGCCGACTTTCATAAAGAATCGGCACGGTGGCACCGTCTTCCACGGCCTGAGGCATGGTGTAGCGGTGGAGGTAACCTCCAAATTTTTGGAGAGTCTTTGGGATGGGTGTTCCGGTGAATGCGATCAGGCACGCATCGGGCAATGCCTCCCGCAAGCGAGCGTGCAGCACTCCGTATTCGGTGCGGTGTGCCTCGTCGATGAGTGCGATGACCCGACCGCCGCTTGCCATGGGTGCTTGCGGGGTTGTTGCGGCCTGGATTGATGATTCATTGCGCTCTTCCTGAAATTTCTGGATGGTCGTGAGGATGGTCTGTCCGGGCGGGCCGTTGAGTAATTGCCGCAGGTGGGCAACGCTTGTCGCGGCGACAGGATTTTCGAATCCACAGCTTCGCAGCGTGGCGGTGATTTGACGGTCGAGATCGACCCGGTCGGTGACGATGAGGATGGTCGGGTTTTCAAGGGCGATGCAGCGGCGGAGTTTCAGGGCAAGCCACAACATCGTGAGACTTTTCCCGCTCCCCTGCGTGTGCCAAACCACACCACCCCGGTCGCCTAATCGAGCAATTGGACCAGTGGTCTCCGTCGTTGCAAGGATACGCGCCAGGGTGTCATTAACTGCCTCCCATTGTTGCCAGCGGGCAAGCTTTTTGATCAGGCGGCCGCCGGACCGCTCGAACGCAACAAAACTCCGAATGTGGTCGAGCAAATTTGCAGGATGGAGCAGGGAAGCCAGCATTCGATCCTGCGGGGTGGAGTCGCGTAATAAGACGTTCTCCAATTCGCGCTTGGTAAGTGGCCGGAAGCTTTTCCAGCGGGCAAAGGTGCCGACATCCGCACCGATGGCGCCCGCCATTGCGTCGTGACGGGTGAGGGCGATGCAAAAATGGTTGGTTGCAAAGAGGCGGGATGCACCGCCGCCCGCACTTTGGTAGTGACGAAGATCGGCGATGGCAGAGGCCAGTCCGTGTGGGTCGTTGGGTGCTTTGCATTCCAACACGGCCAAAGGCAGCCCGTTGCAATAAATCACAATGTCCAAACGGCAGTCACCTTTGGATGCGCGAACGGAAAGCTCACTGACAGCCAGCCAGTCGTTTTTGACTGGGTCGTCAAAGTCGAAAAATCGCACACTCCGACGCATCGGCGGTTGTCCTGCCATGGATGATGATTCCTCCACAGTGGCCCAGCGGCTCAAGATGCCGTGGGTGGTTTCATTGCACTCCATGGGGTCGATGCTCGATGTAGTGGCTGCCCGGAGTTGAGCAACCGCTTGTGAAGCGCCTCGCTCGCTCAAACCGGGGTTGATTCGCAGAATGGCCTTGAGAAGACGCGCTTCGAGCCATGGCTCCGAATCCGAGCCCCGTTCCTGCCGCACTTCCGCACCGCTGGCGATTGCGTAACCGAGCACATCGCGCAGCAAGGCAAGAGCCGGTTTTTGGACATTGTCGAGTTCAGGCATTGGCTTGGGTCAAAAGAGGTGATATAAAAAGTGGTGTGACAGAAATCCAACGCGCATCCATTCGACGGTCGGTTGAAGCATGGCAACGCGCTGCCCCAGTGCTGGAGAGCGTGCGTAGTGAAAACATCCGAGACGCAGACACCGTAAAGTCGATCTTGGCTTTCCGCGGGCTGGCATTGGCCAAGGTAAAGTCCCATCCTCCTGCTCCGACCTCGGGATTGGTCGAGCAACAACGTCTTTTCCGATTGGTCGCAGCAAGATCATGATAGAGCTTTTCAGTCTCGCACTGGAACTTCAGGATGTGTGCCGGAAGCACAATTGGTCGTTTTGTGTGATCGGAGGACTTGCCGTTCAACATTGGGGAGAACCGCGTTTTACCAAGGATGTCGATTTGACTTTGCTCACCGGGTTTGGTGGTGAAGAGGAGTATGTGGATGGCCTGCTTGCCCTTTACCCGCCGCGCATTGAGGGAGCCCGGGATTTTGCCCTTCAGAATCGGGTGCTTCTGCTTCAATCCAAGGACGGGATCGGGATTGATATTGCGCTGGGTGCCCTTGACTTCGAGCGTTCGGCAATTGAAAGGGCAAAGGATGTCGAGGTGATTGACGGAAAATTGCTTCACCTTTGTAGTCCCGAGGACCTCGTAGTGATGAAGGCGTTTGCCGACCGTGCGTTGGATTGGCACGATATCGAGGGCATCATCACCCGGCAGGGCTCTGCTATGTTGGACTGGAGCTATATTTTCCTCCAACTCGAACCTCTCTGTGAGGTGAAGGAGGCCCCCGAAATTCTCAGCCGCCTGGAAGCTTTGCGAAGGTTTGTGTAGATTTAATCTCATCCAAACAGCAGAGTTTGCGGATGTTTGTGAAGGAGCCAAACGAGGTGGTTGAAGGTTCCTGCCGCACCTCGGCTTCGCTCCATGATGGGCGGTTGAAAATGAATTCGTTTGCGGAGCGGTTCGGAAAAATTCCCAGCATACCGGGTTTTGAGCGTGTTTGCTTCGTCTGCTCGTTCCTCTTGGAACAAAATCGGATCGAAGACATGAATGCGGTCAAGATCACGGTTAGGACCCAATGCCGCTTTGAGAAAATATTGCATATAGATATCGGTCTGCGGGAGGCTATAACCGCAGACGATGAGGTTCTTGCAATCACGGAGGGCCTCCATGGCAAAGGACCATGAGCCCGTGCCAAGCTTTTCGGTGGCCTTGTTGAAAACCGGAGGAAGGATCAGTGGGTCTTGCAAGCCTTCCGCGAGTCGTTGACCGGCATCTCGTTCAACCTGCCTTTTCCGGGCGGGTTTTGGAAAATTGCATGACCCATGCAACTTGAGAAGATGGATCGGAAGGAGTTCCAAGTCGGTATCCTGATCGGAAATTTCTTCCAGAATGAAACCTCCCTCTCGTGCTGGGATCCCATTACTTCTGTCCTGACTGACGAATTCTTCTGATTTCAGAGCGAGTTTGAGCTGGGGAAATTGTTTCGAATGGTAATCCAAGCAAATGCCATCTCCCGGGAAGGCGCGGTTACTCGCAAAGTAAGTGCCGATTATCGAATAAAGCAGGGATCGCTCCAAGACGAGGTCGTAGTTAAACGTAATGATGACTGGAGGCGCGTAATTGGTTTCTCTAACCCAAGCAAAAAGGGAGCGCCAGAAAGCAGGGTAAACCTCGGGTACGACAATGTCTCCACTCACGCGCTCATTAAGTTTTCCGTTACTTTTGACTCGGCAAGTGATCTCGATCGTCCTTGCGATGGCCCTGGCCATGACATCGAGTTTGTTCTTCTCAGCTCGCCCTGCGGTGAGCGCAGTGAACGCAAGAAGCGATAGAACTTCCTCGATATTCCACAGATCAATCGCGGAGCGACCATGATAGCCATCAAGCTCGTCTCGAATTTTGAGAGCCTGAATAATCAGTTCACGATCCGAGTCGGGAATAGGACTGTTCCGGTGTCGCCCCAGTTTTGCCATCGACCACATCGTCTCAATAAACTTACCGAGCAGGGGAATGCCCGCATCCGCACTGGAGCCAGCTCCGAGAATTATGACGTTGTCTGCCATGGCTTGATTAAAGATTTTGATAGAGGTGCGCAAACGCCAGTGCCTGCGTATGAAGCAAGACTGATGTGGCGCGGTCAAATTCGCCAAAATCGTATGTCTTGATGGGTATTGATTTCATGGCAGATAAATCAGGGTTGGGCAAAGATCGTATTGGAGATGGCGGTTTTGGTGCGGGTGAGTCGGGCAAGGGTGGCTTCTTGTGCCGTTGTGTTTTGGTCGAGAGTCTCGAGCAGGGCGGCAATGCGCTTTTGGTCCTTGAGGCGTTGGGGGATGGTGACCGGGATTTGGGAGAAATGTTGGTAGTAGAGACGCAGCCGGTCGGCGGTGAGACCTTGGGAATATCGGCGAAACAGGCGGATGGTCTCGGGCAACTTGAAAAAATGCGCGGCAAATGCGGGATCGATATCGGCTTTTGGTGTCACGACGACATAGGCCGGGCTGACGAGAGAATCCTGAGGCACAAGCCCGCTCACGCCCTGCCACATCCGCATCATGTTGTAAGCGATGTCACCTTTCCGTGCCAGAAGATGATCCTCCGGTGTAAGCGCAGACTCAATGCGTCGGTCCATGTCTTCGCGATCCATAATCCCATCGTGCATGGTCACTGCAATGGTGGGCAGGCCGGGTCGCCCGCGTTCGGTGCGCTCAGTGAATAGGTCTCCGAGCTTTGCCGTGCGAGTAGGAAAT
>JBBQIY010000030.1:0-11444 GCA_038325415.1 Kiritimatiellia bacterium | reverse complement strand
TTTTTTTGTGGTCATTATTGGTACTTTACAAACATTTTAAAAACAAAACGGGGGGTTGGCCGCGGCTTATACTCTATAATAAATAAAACGCGGCGAGGACGCCGCGTCTACTCGATAATAAAGAAAACGCGGCGAGGACGCCGCGTCTACTCGATAATAAAGAAAACACGGCGAGGACGCCGCATTTTCTTTAGATGGCGGCTTCGACCTCAGCGACTTCGACCTCGACCTCGGGGAGGAAGGGGACGACGGTGACAACACGTCCATCCTTTTCGAACTTCACGATGCCAGCGACGATGGTGAAAAGGGTGTCGTCGCGACCGCGTAGAACATTCTTGCCCGGATGAAACTTCGTTCCGCGTTGGCGGACGAGAACTTCACCTGCGTTGACTTCTTGACCGCCAAAACGCTTGACGCCGAGCCTTCGCCCGGCACTGTTTCGGCCGTTGATACCTGTCTTCTTGCGTGCCATTTCAAATACCTCTTCTAAGCTGTTAGGCTATGGTTTTCACGAGCGCACGCGTCAGCTCTTGACGGTGGCCGACTTTGCGGTGATAGCCCTTGCGGCGCTTCTTCTTAAAGTTAATGACCTTGTCGCCGCGAAAATGCTCCTTGATTTCAAGGGTCACCACCGCGCCATCGACATAAGGCGCTCCAACTTTGAGCGAGGCACCATCGGAGAGAGCAAGGACTGTCGTTAGTTCGACAGCTTGTCCTGCTTCATCACGAAGGCGCTCAATTTCGATCGTTTGGCCGGCTTCAACACGATACTGTTTGCCGCCGGTTTCAATTACTGCATATGCTTCCATGAGGGCGTTCCTCTTTTCGGTTTCAGAAAAGACAAAATGTATCAAATTTAGCCTGCTTATGTCAAGCACGGCATTCGATTATTTTCAGCCGCCTCTACCGCGGTCGATTGACAGCAGTAATTCTTGGGGAAGATTTTATGAAGACTGGGAGCACTGAGAGTACTGAGAGCACTGAGAGTACTGAGAACACTGAGAGTAGTGAGGAGAAACGCAGTGGGGACATGTTGCGCGTGGGCGCAATTCGAATTCAGGCGTTTACAGGGGTGTTGACGTTATGGTAGAATTTAGTCCATGAACTTTCACAGCGCGCGTGTTTTGCGGATGTTGCGGTGTCCTAGCGATTGCCGCGGGCAAGCGATGGTGGAGTACGTCATCGCGGCAGGCATCATGTTGACGATGATTGTGCTGTTGTCGTTTCTGCTCTATGCGCTGAAGCAGAACGGCAATCGGGTGTTAGATCTTGTGGCGTCTGAATATCCGTAGACGCAGATTACGTATCGTAGGGAAGGAGACAAAATATGAAAAGTATGACAAAGAAGTCCCGTGAAGGCCAGACCATGGTCGAATACATCATCATCGTTGCCGTTATTGCTGTCGCCGCTCTCGTGGTGTTCGGCTTGTTCGGTGACACGATCAAGAAGAAGATGAGTGGTGCGGTTTCCGCCTTGGATAGTGATCTCGGTTCTCAGGCCCAGAGCGAAGCGGCGACCTCATCGGCTGATTTCATCAAGAATCTGGATTCGGATGGCACCAGCAAATAACGTGCTACGAGTTCTGTTTCTCGGTCTCAGCCAATGAAAAACTGTTTGCACAGGGGCGCTTGGATTCCGGCGGCTACCCGTGGAAATTCGGGGCAGGCCGCTCTGGAGTCCTTTATTGTCATCTTATTCGTCTGCATCATCTTTTTCGGGATTTTGCAGGCGGCGGTTGTTTTTACTGGCGATGAAATCTTGCATCATGCCGCCGCGAGGGCGGCAAGGGCGCGGTCTGTTGGTTTCAACGAATGGATGGTTGCGAAGGCGATGCAGGTTGCCTCGATTCCGAATGCTGGCAAGATGATCGAGCCGGTCTTCCAGCCGCTTCAAAACACTCCTCCCTTCGGCGTTAATCCAAGCGCGGGAGTGGCATGGGACCGAGCGTTCACAGCGAATCCTGGCGTTTCAGAACGCGCCGTTTTCGAGCGCGTCCGCATTCCCGCTTATCTCGCGTCCGCGAACGGCGCACGGGCGTCGTATGTCTTGAACTACGAGGAGTGGGATCGGGGATCTTTTTCGCATACGGAACGCGGATCTGTTTTTGGAAATGGAAACATCCGCATGAGCGTCACGCAGGACTTTCCACTCAAGATGCCGCTGAACAAGTTCGTTTATCCATTTTCGCGCACAGATGAAAACGGGGACGGACGCATCACGTTGAGCGGCGAGGCAGAGGCCGGCGAACATTATGCGCTTTATCTGGAGCCTTGATACAACCATGACGAGACAGACAGGTGGATCGGAGCAAACCAAATTAGCGAACCGCGAAGGAAATTTTTCGGGTCGTGGGGGACAGGCGATTCTCTTTATTGCGATGGCGGTGGTGATTCTGCTTTTTGCCGCCTTGTGGGTTGCGGATGTGCATCGGATTATTTCTGTGAAGGATCGAACGCAGAATGCGGGTGATGCCGCCGCGCTGGCGGGATCGCGCTGGCAGGCGTCAACGCTGAACCTGATTGGTGAGTTGAATTTGATGCATGCCATGGCGCTGGCTACGGGAAATTCGAATGCGGTTGATATCATCAAGGACACGCAAGCGAGACTTTGCTTCACCGGCCCGATGACTGGGGTGGCCATTGCGCAGCAAGGTGCTAAGCTCAATGGCATGTATGTCAATGAGGACTATACTGCTTTTGTACGAGAGCATGCTGATCAGGTGCGTAAAGAGTATTCTGCGAATTCCGGAGGAGCCAGTGCGCTTCCAGAGCCGTGGACAGGCGCATGGATGGAGTATGCCGATATGCTCGATGCCATCGCGGATGATGGTGTGGCGGCTGGTATTGACAATGCGTGGTTTTACAATGACCCTATTGGCGGGCATCCGCTATTGGAGATTGAATTCTACGACGCCGTCGCGGCACGTGACTGGTGTTGGTTCTACCAGAACTATCCGAGATTGTTGGAGGATTATACCGGATACACGTGGTGGCCTGGGCTTCCGCCGCCCGACCCTGCCACCTTGAGTTCCTGCGAGTTATTGGGTCTTTGGGTTGTGCCGCAGAGTCGGCGTTTTGCCAGCATCCTGTCGCAACAAGAAACGGTTGACGAAGCTCAGCGGCTCGGACTTGACATTCCGACTCCGTTGAGTCAAGACGTGCTTGATATTGAAGATACGTGGTTCTTCTACTCCATGGGGCGATGGGGAACTTGGGATGCGCTGGATGATCCGTTTCCTGTCGATGGCGACGTGAAGCCGGAATACGATTATGTGGGTGCCGACTCTGTGATGCGGGTCGAGGCGAGCATCAGTCGATTTACCTCAGATGGCGGAACCGATGCTGAGGATACGATCCTTTGGACGGGGGCGGCTAAGCCTTTCGGCTATCTTTCCGGCGATGCGGGTAAAACGCGGCCCAATGAAGTTCATTTAGTACTCCCAGCGTTTCGAGATGTACGGTTGATCCCTATCGATGCCTCGACGGCGTCTTCGGGCGGAAGCTTTAATTTATCCTGGCGGCGGCATTGCATGGAACATTTGCCGCGTTACATGAATGAGGGACCCGGAAGAATCGCCGGTTGCCGCTACTGTCGGAACTTGGTCACGTGGGAACTACCCGCTTTCCGAGCGTCAGGCGCGGCATGGCTCAGCACCAATAGTTGGCAATGCACGATCTCGCCTCCGGGCGGTGCACCTGGCGGCGGAACGCGAAGAGCACACTAGTAAATTATCTCAATGAACTGAAGTTATAGGTAAGCTTTTGAAGGCGGTCAAGGCAAGCGCAATGAGGAAAAGGCCTAGCGCGAGGGATGCGATTGCGATGGTGCGGGAGCGTACGGGTTTGGCGAGCGACCACGTAATATGGTCGCGCAGAAGCCAGGGAAGCGCGATGTAATACATGCCAGCCACGATCATGGCGTAAGCATAGACGATTACGACATAGCGGAACGGCGAAGGATGCCAAGCGGCGGCGGAGAGCATTGGCGTGGGAACCAGAACGAGGATTCCCCCAATCGCGCGACAAGTCAGCAATTCTGGCGTGAAAATGCAGACGGATGCAACCGCAATCGGAACCAATAGCCACAGCAGATCCCGGATGGCCGATAGAGGTCCGAGGGGCATGATGCAGAGCCAAAGTGCCGCCCAAAGGATGCAGACGGCTGCAAGAAGGCGTCCGGGCCACACGCTACGCGGTAGCGCGCGCCATACTTTTGCCGCCGCATGGGGAAGCGCAAGCGTAAGCAATCCGATCGACGCGGTTGCGATGCCGATGACTGCGGAGACGGTGGAGAGCAAGTCGTAGTCTGGTTTCAGTGTCATTTCAAGAGAGAATTACGAATTATGAATTACGAATTACTAATTATCGAATCCGATCCAGAAGACAAACGTGCGCTCGCGGGTGAGGTCGTCGTCTTTCTGCAACGCGTGGGCGAAGTCCAGCCGGACTGGGAATCCCGGGATGTCGAGGCGGATGCCTGCGCCGACGCTGGATGCATATTCGCTCAGATCAAAGTCGTAGGGGTCTGTCCAGACGTTACCGATGTCATAGAATACCGCGAAACGGAGGACTTTGACGATGGGGATCGTGTATTCGATGGAGGCGTCGAGCAAGCTTTGCCCGCCGACGGGACGGAACTTCGTGCCGTCTCCTTCCGCATATAACGCCTTAGGGCCGATGTTGCGATATCGGAAACCACGCGCACTTCTGCTTCCGCCTAAGAAATAGCGGCTTCCAATCGGGACGTCATCGTCTGCGTACGAATCGACAACGCTTCCGTGAGCCGAGAATGAAATGACATGGCGATACCAGAGTGATTGGTAGTTTTTCCACTTCGTGTCGAGTTCGTAGATATCGTAATCGCTGGCGAGTGCGGAGTTGTAAAGCGTAGCGTATGCCGTCGCTCGCGTTCCCGACTGTGGGATCATCGGGTTGTCGCGCGTGTCGTACGTCCACGAGAGGCGGGCTGAGCCGAGAAGGTACGAATCGTCTTCATCCGTGAAGAAGTAAGTTTTCTCAGGGTCGTCGGCGAGGTAAAACTCGTCCTTAATCACATGATCCATCGTAACTTGCTGGATCGTGTAGGCGAGGCCGATTCGACCTATCCAGGGAACGTGCTTGGATAGCCCGACCGTGAGACCACCGCGTTGTTCGTCGTATTCGCTGTAGGAACGATTTCGCAGGAACCCGGTTACTTCTAGGGCAAGACGATGATCCATGAACCAGGGTTCGATGAATGACGTTTCAACATCCGTTGAGTTCGCGCTCGCCTGTAAGCTGAGGCGTGCTTTTTGTCCGGCACCACGGAAGTTTTTGAAATTGGTGATGTCGAAGTTGCTCTGCGAGATTTCGAACATGCCGATCAGATGATCGACTGTGGAGAAGCCAGCGCCGAACATCATGGAGCCCGTGCTCTGCTCCTCCAGCTCGTAGACGAGATCGCGCGTCTTTTCATCGACAGCCAAGTCGTAGTTCCGTACGTCGGAAAAATACCCGAGGTTTTTTAGTCGCTTTTGGCTTCTTTCTGCCAAAACGCCGTTGTAGATTTCGCCGGGGTTGAGGAGAATTTCCCGCCGGATGACTTTGTCCTTGGTTGACGTGTTGCCTCGGATCAGGATATTGCGTACGCGAGTGAGGGCACCTTCTTTCACGGAGAAAATGATGTTGAGCGTCGCTGGGCGTGTTTCGTCTGGGTAGGTCGACGTCTGCACCCGCGTATCCACGTAGCCACGCGTGGAGAAAAACTCACGGACTGAGTTTCGGGCATCATCGATCGCGGTGAGTCCAGCGACATCCCCCTTCTTGAGCTTGATAGAGGAGAGGATCAACGCTTCTGGAAATAGCGTGACATTTTCGAATTCAATTTGTCCGACCTTAAAAATCGCGCCTTCTTTGACGTCGTAACGGATATCCCACGTGTGTCCCGCTTTCTTTTTGACCGGATCTGATATCGCAACATCCAAATAGCCCAAGTCCATATACTGCTTTCGCATATCGGACTTCATCAACTCTAAATCGAAATCGGATACACGCTCATCGGTGAACCACCCCGACGGATTCCACCAAGGAGATTGGCCACTGACGCGCCTGAGTGTCCGATCCTTGATGGCATCGTTGCCTTCGATGTCGATCATCTTGACTTTGTTCCGAGTGCCTTCGTTGATGACGAATTTGAGTCGAGCCGCTCCAGGGTTGTTTTCGATGGGAGTGAGCACGGGCGTGATCGTAACGTCGAAATAGCGTTTAGCAATATATTCTTTCTTAAGCCGCTCTGCCGCTGCGCCGACGATTTGTTCGTCTGCGAAATCTCCTGCAGAGAGGCCGGCGGCCTCGAACGCCTTGGTTCGCCGGATGGCATCACGCCCTACGAATTCGATATTGCCGGTAATCCGCAACCGTCTTTCTACGATGAAAACAAGTTGCACCCCGCCCGGCATCTCATTGACTTGAGTTCCGACGTAAGCAAACCGTTTTGAATCAAGAAGGCGGCGGACATCGGCAGACACGACCTTGTTGTCCACCGGTTTGCCTACCTGCGAAGAAATGAGCGAGGTGACGAACGACTCGTCCATCGACGCTTCTCCACGCGGATTAACCTTGATTTCCTTGATGAGCGGATTGTCTGCGGCAAAGCCGCACGATACGGTGGATGCTACGACTGTTAGGACAGTCAGAAACTTCCTGAGGCAAGTGTAGTTGAGTGACATAGATCAAAGTCTCAGTTTTTGAGGGTTGCAGTAGGGGTTCAAGTGCTTGATTCTACACTTTTCGGACTGCTTCCGCAAGGCGGCAACGTGCGATTTCGCTTCTTGGCTTGCTACGGGTTTGCTATAATTGTGGTTATGCAAATGGAAGGGAGAATTTTATGAAAATCCCGAAAACGACGAAATACTATTTAACCGGAGTTACCTTGGCGGTCTGCCTCCTGCTTTCGTTCCTGCGTTTCTTAGGGAATGGGGGTAACGTATCGAACCGGAGTGCTGTCGAGGGCGAACTCTCGGCAACAGCCGCAGCGCAGACGCCGACTTTGCACACCGTTACTAACGTGGTTGAAACCCACCAGGCGACAGGCCCAGAACTTCTCGCCCTTCGGCGCGTTTTCATGACGGAGTTCATGGAGAAGACAGCAGAAGCGCGTAAAGATGGTGTTTTTCTGTTTGCGGGGCAGCGTGTAGACCCTGCCACAGCGGGGAAAGCGACATCCTTTGCGAAGCCGCATGATTTTGAGACGATTGGGCCGGTTTCGGCATTCATGATCCAATTGCGGGACAACCCAGCTTCGGCGGACTACCAGACTATCTTCGGAGAGGTGCCTTTAGTGTCATACGTGCCGCCATGCGGCTATGTGCTCATGCTCACCGAAGAGCAAGTGGCGCGAATCAGTGCTCTTGATCTTGTGGAATTCACCTTCGAAGTGACACCGGAGTATAAGATTGATCCCTTTCTGGCTTGGCTGGCTGAGAAGTCGAAGCTTGATGTTGATGTCGATGTGCTTGTCAATTTGTATGCGCAAGCGGACGAGCAGGCCGTCGTTCAGCGTCTGCGTACGCTCGGTTGCAATTTGGAGAAGGCTGAGTCGTTTAGCGGAGTGAAGCGGATGAAGGGCTCTGTCGCCTTGTCGAAGCTGGCGGATATTGCGGCGATTGGCGGCGTGGAGTGGATTGAGAAGAAGGCCGAAATGAAGTTGAGCAACAATCTGGCGGTACTGGAACCGAGACTGAATGTCGCGACGGTCTGGAATACCTGGGGACTCGAAGGGGAAGGACAAGTGGTGGGTCACGCGGATACGGGTCTTGACACCGGTAACACCAACACGCTTCATCTTGACATGCGGGCCCGCGTTACGGGGTCTTCGACGTGGAATGGGCGCAGCGCATGGAGCGATCTCAATTCGCACGGCACTCATACTGCGGGTAGCATCATTGGCAACGGCGCAGAAAGTGGAGGACAGTTCAGCGGCGTCGCCCCCAAGGCTCGTCTCTATCATCAATCTATTGGTGCGGCGAATGGAGAGCTTTGGCTCCCAGACGATTTGGCCTATCTATTCGATCAAGCGGCTCAAAACGGTGCATTCATCCACTCGGATAGTTGGGGTGATTCAACTTTTGGTTTGTACTCTGTTTATGAGGAGATGGTCGATACCTACGTCTGGGGGAATCAGAATTTTCTTCCGGTGTTTGCCGCTGGAAACGATGGGACGGACGGGTACTATTCTGTCGCCCAAATTAATTACTTGACCGAATACGGAATTGTCATCTCGAATGCACTTAAAGATGGGGTTATTGATCCGCAGTCTATCGGCTCGCCAAGTTATTCCAAGAACGCCCTTGCGGTGGGCGCGACCGAAAGCGACCGTACCGATGGGCCGAAGAGCACACGTACTTACTATAGCTTGTGGCCAAGCGATTTCTCGATGGATCCGATCAAAAGCGACTATGCCACGGTGGGCTCCTTTAGTACGAATGGATCTTTACAAGGGATGGCGGCATTTTCTTCACGCGGTCCGACGTATTGCGACAGGACGAAGCCGGACGTCACGGCACCGGGATGCGACGTCATTTCGACGCGAAGCTCGATGAGTGGAGCGGGCGTGGGCTGGGGCATCTATGCCCCGAAGCCGAAATATTTTTACAACGGCGGGACGAGCATGGCGTGTCCGCTGGCGGCAGGCGCGGCCGCGCTGGTGCGCGAGCATCTGGTCGAGCGCGAAGGGATCGAAAGGCCCACCGCCGCACTCATCCGAGCGACGCTGATCAACGGCGCGGAATCGATATTCCCGGGACAATATGGTACCGGTGCTTTTCAAGAGATTCCGGGCACGACGCCGAATCGTGTGGAAGGGTGGGGACAGGTCAACGTCGGTGGAGCCCTCTATAAATCAGGTTCTGGTAATCTTTTCATCGATAGAATTTCTGAGGGGACTCTTCGGAGCGGCCAGAGCGAATCATTTGAGGTTACGGTTGTCAATACAAACGTCCCACTTCGGGTGACCCTGGCCTGGGCGGATTATCCGTTGCGATCTTGGGCGGCCTATTATTACGAGGTCGTTAACGACCTCGATTTGAAGGTTGTTTCACCGTCATCGGAGGAATTTTGGGGCAACGATATAGACGGTGGTGATTGGCGGAATACGATCGACCGCGTTATGATTGAAAATCCAGAGCCGGGAACGTATACCGTCTCAGTCATCGCTTACAACATCATGGTGACCGGATCACTCCCAGCGTTAGTAATCTCTGGTGGAATCGAGGAAGCTCACCCGATTGTCGTGCCACAGCTTATAGAAGACACGTCGCCGAGGATCGAAGGGTATCCGGCGATGGCTCGTGTTCATTCCGTGTTCCCCTATACGGTCACCAATCCTGTGGATTTTGCTTGGGCGATTGGCGATGCGAATGCGGCAACGGGCTCTTGGACGCATGTTGCAGTTGCCGCAGAGGTGGATGGGCAGACGTATCTGGCCACGATTGTCGGACTGCTTGTTGTCGGCGAGGTTTATTATGTGTGGGACGTGCCTGATGCGTATCAGCCGATCACGAACCAGTTTAGCATCGTGCCTTATGAGGTTGTACCCGCTGTCTTTTCGCAAATCTTCGGCTACATCGGCGGGGCCACGAACTTTAGTGTTGCGGCGAATACGGAGTGGTTTGCGGAATCGACGAACGACTGGATTGACGTTTTCGCGGGAGCAGGGACGAACGCCGGAGTCGCCGCGTATACTGTCACAACGAACTACGTGGCCTCATCGCGAAGCGGAGCTATTCTCGTCTTTGGCGGTGATGAGACGAATACGGTTGCCGTTCTTCAGGGAGCTTGGAACAAGCAACCGGACATGCCGCAGCTTGCGGCTCCCGTGTTTTCGATGAATGGAGGCCAGGCATCACTCTCTTTCATGGGTGAACGCAATACAGTTTATACGTTGCAGGGCAAGGTGTCACTGGCGGATGCGGAATGGATTGATCTCGATACACAGACGGTTTACGACAACGGCATCGTGACCTTGATCGCCACTACTTGCCCGAGCTATCCGACACTTCCCGACACCGCGTTCTTCCGGATTAAATCCGTTGCGCTTGCGTCGGAGTAAGAGCGCCGAATATGAAAAGAACAACGATAAACATGATGCTGGTTCTGTTGGGTCTGTGCGCATGCAATGTAAGAGGAGAGTCTGTTGCTGGATTTGTCTACACGGAGGTTCCCTCGAACGGCATGGCGATTGTATCCATGCCGTTTCATCCATTTGGTTCGGGGCAACTCGGCGATGTGCTTCAGGGGCAACTCGTAGGCGGAAGCAATTCGTCGTCGGCTGATGGCGTCAGTCTTTTGCTCAAGGATTTGCAGAGCATGACGAATGCGTGGCTGGGGCTACAATACGTATGGTCAGTCGATTGTGCCAGCCGGGTTAACGGACGTCACCGCCATTGCCGCAGGCGAAAATCACAGTATGGCGCTGAAAAGCGATGGAACGGTTGTTTGTTGGGGAGATAACCAACAGGCTCAGTCAACAGTGCTCTCTGGTTTGACGGGCGTTCGTGCTACTGCCGCAGGTGCGTACCATAATTTGGCACTCCGAACGAATGGAACAGTTGTTGGCTGGGGGGCAAGTGCGGTTCCTGCCGCTTTAACGAGCGTGACAAACATTGCTGCAGGCGCGCGCCACAGCTTGGCTTTGAAGGAAAATGGAATGATCGTGTGCTGGGGTACAAACGGCATTGTTCAAACAACCGTTCCGATCGGTTTGACAGAAGTGCAGTCCCTTGCGGCAGGCGGTAGTCACAGCATGGCTCGATATGCCTGTAATGGGGGTCTCAAACCTTCCAACAGTGACACGGATGGCGACGGCCTTTCCGACGGCGACGAAATCCTTATCTATAAAACCGATCCTACCCTGTCTGACACAGATGGCGACTCTTTGCCGGACGGATGGGAGGTTACGTACGGTTTTGATCCCCATGATCCCAACGACGACCCGAACGCGGATTCTGATGGCGATGGCCTCACGGACGGTGCGGAGGCTGCGCTGGGGACGTCGCCTTTCATGACGGATACGGATGGTGATGGTATCCTCGATCTCTTCGATATAGCACCGAATGATCCATCCATAGCGGTTGCTGCAGACAATTCAAACTCTGTCGCGGTGACGCGGATGGTTGGCGATTCAAGCGGAAGCCAGACGGAGCTCTACGCAATCACTCTCAATGGCATCACTTTACGGATGCCGACCATCAATGACGTCAATTACCTTTACTATCTTACCATACCGATGAAACGCGGTGCCACTTACGAAGGCTATGTGGAGGCGAGTGGGATTCAATTTAGTTGAATCCCACCAAGAATACAGAAGTCAGGAGTCAGAATACAGCATTGATTCTCAACACGTTATGCACAGTTGCAAACTTCTTCCGTGGTGTCACGAGAACAGAGACATGAATTATTTCGCCTAA
>JBBQIY010000029.1:0-11620 GCA_038325415.1 Kiritimatiellia bacterium | reverse complement strand
CCAACCCCGAGCCATCATCTCCTCTGCCGCCGTCAGACGAGTCCGAGATGTCTGACCTGTCTGACTAAGCTCCATCGCGGTTCTTGGATCTCATCAAAGAATTGTTGAAGTTTAAGGCTTGCGTGTGCTACATTTATTGAGCGGCTTCGGACGGATGTGAGCGCGTGTGTGGAATCCTTTTAAATGAATAACAATCAAAAACCTACAATAAGCGAAGCGACCCTTTCACTGCTCCTTGTGATGCAGCGAAACGAGTTGACGGAAAGTCTCGTTTACAGTGGAATCGCTGCCCTCATGAAATCAGGACACAATCGGGATGTCCTTCTGCGCTGCGCAAAAGAAGAATCGGTTCATGCGGGCGTATGGAAGAAATACACGGGCGTTGACGTTCATCCTAACATGTTCAAAGTCAGATTTTTAGTCGCTGCTGCACGACTTCTCGGTTTCACCTTCGTGATCAAGTTGATGGAGAACGGCGAATCCGTTGCGGCGGTCGCCTACGCAAACAAGCTTTCCGAAATTCCCGAGTCAAAGGATATATCAGAAGATGAGGAGCGGCACGAACGAGAGCTTATCGCGCTTCTCGACGAGGAAAGACTCAAATATGTTGGCTCTATGGTGCTGGGTCTGAGCGACGCGCTTGTCGAGCTGACCGGTACGCTTGCGGGTCTGACGCTTGCGTTGCAAAACACAAGGCTTGTTGCACTTTCTGGCCTTGTCACGGGTATCTCCGCTTCGCTCTCGATGGCATCGAGCGCGTACCTTTCTTCGAGAGCCGATGGCGATGAAAACGCCTTCAAGTCGTGTCTTTATACGGGATCCGTTTACTTAGCGACGGTTGCATTTCTTGTCGCTCCGTATTTACTTTTCCCCAAGGACATGGCGTTTGCGGCCCTTGGCGTAATGTTAGTTGTGGTTTTGTTGATTATCGCTGGTTTTACTTGGTACATCTCTGTGACGCAAAACGTCTCGTTCAAGCGCCGATTTGCCGAGATGGCTGGCATCAGCTTCAGCGTCGCCGCCATTTCGTTTGTTATCGGTTTTGCCGTCAGCAAAGTTCTTGGAATCGAAGTCGGGTAATGGAATAAGCTCATTATGAAAAATATTGTCCTACTCGGAAGTACAGGCTCTATCGGTGAGAATGCCCTCAACATCGTGAGGTCAATGCCGGGCCGCTTCAATGTGCTGGCTGTAGCAGCCTCGACAAACAGCAGTCGTGTTCTTGAACAGGCGGCGGAGTTTGGGGCTTCGAAAGTGGCACTCATGTATACGGGGGCTGCCGCCGAAGCGCGGAAGGTTGCGCCATCCGGTGTGGACGTTCTGGAGGGCATTGATGGTCTGTGTGAACTTGCCTCGTTGCCCGAGGCCGACCTCGTGGTCTGTGCCATCGTCGGCATGGCGGCGTTGAAGCCCGTTCTCGCCGCGATCGAGGCGGGCCATGATGTAGCGATTGCCACCAAAGAGGTGTTGGTTGCTGCGGGTGAACTCGTCTGCAAGCGTTGCACTGCGAATGGGGTTGATCTGCTCCCCATCGACAGCGAACACAGCGCGCTGTTTCAAGCGCTGCAGGATAGTGGTTGCACGCCGTGGTGTGTCAGAAACCGGAACCCCCAGCCGTCTTCATCTGTGGTTGAGAAGAATGTCGAGCGCCTTATTCTAACAGCATCCGGCGGTCCATTTGCGGGACGCCCTGAGCTCGACTTTGCTACCGTGACTGTTACGGAAGCGCTCAATCATCCTCGCTGGAAAATGGGGCCCAAGGTGACGATCGACTCTGCCACGATGATGAACAAGGGCCTTGAAATTTTAGAGGCGCGCTGGTTGTTCGATATTCCCGTTGATCGCATTTCCGTGCTGGTCCATCCCGAGAGCATTGTGCATTCGCTGGTGGAGTTTACCGATGGGGCGCAGATCGCACAGTTGGGCGTCCCGGATATGCGCTTGCCCATCCAGTATTCGATGACGTGGCCTGAACGTGTCGGCAACAGCACCCTGCCACGGCTCGATCTTTCCAAGACGGGTGCATTGCATTTCAGCGAACCAGATCCAGAACGCTTTCCTTGCCTGCGGATCGCTCGGCAAGCGGCGGCGGCGGGTGGTGTAGCAACGGCTGTGATGAATGCGGCCAACGAGGTGGCTGTGGCCGCGTTTCTTGAAGGACGTATTCATCTACCCAGAATCTGGGGCTGTATTGAAGAGGTCTTGGCGGAATGTCCGCGTGTTACCGGAAATCTGAGTCTCGACACGATTCTCGACTCGGATGCGTGGGCGCGCCGTCGTGCCGAGGAGATACTGAAATGAGTCAGCGCCCGAAAGCCCTTTTTATTGCATCGCAACCGTTTTTCGAATGGCGCGGTTCTCCCATCCGGCTTGGCTACGATGTCCAAGCGATCCGTGACAACGGGTACGACGTCGATTTCCTCACGTTGCCCATCGGTGAACGCCGCGTGATCGACGGTGTTCGCATTGTGAGAGCGCCGAATGTCTTTTTCGCTAAGAAAATTTCCATTGGTCCATCTTTGCTGAAATTTGCCTTTGACGGCATCATGTTGATTCAAGCCTTCGGCATGATCTGTCGGCGTCATTATGCTGTGGTGCATGGCGTTGAAGATTGCGGGATTCTGGCACTCATGCTCGGTCGGCTCAGCGGTTCAAAGGTGGTGTTTGAAAAGCATTCCGACTCGAAGAGTTATAAGGGTGGTAGGGTCATGCGTGGCTATGCGGCTGTGGAGCGCTTTGTCATACGTCATGTGGATGCTGTGATCGGAACGGGGCCGGGACTTGTGGCGCAGGTGAAAGAACTCGGTCGCGGCACACCGGGCTATCAAATTTCCGACATTCCCTCTTCGCTTACTGAGCCGGATGCTGCGGGTGTGGCTTCGGCGCGGATTGAGATGGACATGGCGGCCGATGAAATCTTGGCTACCTACGTCGGCTCATTTGCCTATTACCAAGGGATCGAGCTACTGTTTGACGCCATGCCGCTTGCGTTGGCTCGTTGTCCCAAGTTGCGCTTCATCATCCTCGGTGGATCGGAGGCGGAAATCTCGCAATGGCGACGCTGGCTGGAAGCGCGCGGCTGCGGCGACCAGGTGTCATTCATTGGCAAACGCCCTCCTGATGTACTTCCGTGTTATTTAGCCGCCTCGGACATTTTGCTGTCGCCACGCATTGCAGGTGTCAATACACCGCTGAAGTTGTTAGACTACCTGAAAGTTTCGCGTGCCATCGTCGCGACCGACCACGAAGCTAATCGATTGATTCTTGACGAAAAGACGGCCTTGTTGACAGCCCTGACGCCGGAAGCTTTCGCGGACGGCATTGTGAAGTTGGCCGAGGACGCTGCACTACGAACGGAAATTTCTTCGAACGGCAGAAGACTTGTGGACGAGAAGTATAATTTTAACGTTTTCCGCGAAGGGCTCCGGCTCTGCTACGCGGATATCACCCAAAAGACGGGGGGCAGGGTCTAGACTCTGCCACACGATTGATAACACACCTTATTATTTTCATTGGAGCACTATGAATATTACAGAATTAGACAAGGCGAAGGATCTCGAGAAAAAATCATCTGCGATTACACTTTCCGACATGGAAATGTTTATCTTTCCTGATTTGATCTACAGTCTGATGTTGGCTAACATCATGTCCCCAGTCCTTTGGCGTTGGAAAGAGGATCCTTGGTTCAAGGGAATTGAGCGAAAGGGAGAGGTGGCGAAGATCAACCGTCTCAAGCAGTACATCATGGATCATTACTCTTTCAATCTCGATCTTGGCACCTGGGGGCTGACGACGAAAGAGAAGGAGCTGGCGCGCTTTGAAGGCATTGTGGATACCGAGACCCTGTCACAATCGAATGCACTTTTTGGTTATGAAGGCGATAAGTATTATTTTGATATCGACATTCGACGTCATTTTGGTTTAGATAAATATGACGGGTTCGTGATCCCTTATTGGAAGACGGAGACGATTGAAGCGATGACGGCGTTTTCACGTCGGGAAGGATACCAAACTGGCGCTGGTGAATGTGTTTCACTCGCCGCCATCTATGCAGCTTCGCTTTTTGTTGTGCTCGGGATTCCGCTTAAGGACATCTACATGATGGCTACGCCGTTGCACTCCCAGAATTTTATCGATCTCGGTGAAGGCATCATTACGAACAACCGCCGTGTGGTTACGAAGAACATGTGGTTCAACGGCACTGCACTTTCCGGGCAGGCGCGACGCTCGATGGAGCATGAGCGCATCACGCTCGTGGCGCATGAAAGCGGGACCATTCACATCATGTATCCGGATGCGACAATTTCTCCTGAGGCGTATGCGAAATTTCAAAACAAACTCGGAGACTATCTCTCGACGGAGCTTACGCCGGAAATGCTGGGCAATTTTCTACGGCAGTCGCCTAGAAGTCATTGTTGTTTCTTGGTTCGGCGTGAACTCAACGGCGTGAATCTCTATGTGTCGCTTGCGCGTGCATTCGAGTACGAACGCGATTGCCCCTACAAGGTGACCGATAAAACGTTGCCGCTCTTATTAGCGGAGATGGATCACGAGGAGTTTTCGGAGCGATCCTGTGAGCAGTGTATTGTGTTGAATGATATCCAGGACTACCTTACGGCGGATCCCGTTGATATTGGCAATCCTGATGACGTTGCTCGACTCGTCGCGCGCTTCAAAACGAAGTGCATGGACGCTGATATGACAGTCAAAGCGTTGGTGGAATTCTGCCATCTTGTGCCGCGAATGCCGGAGGCGTCCGAGAAGACATTCCGTCGCGATCAAGCACCGCTTGAAATTGTTCCTGAGATGTCGCGCGAGCAGATTATTGCTCGGGTTGAGATGATTCGTGAGCGCAATGAATTCTGCCGTTTGGCGTTTTATGCCTATCGTGATCTTGGGCGTACGGATGCAGCGCCCTTCATGAAAGCTGCGATTGAGCGGAATCCTGTCTGCATTGATAGAAGTGCAATAGAGTGCCCCGATGAGGCTTCGCTGATTCAACGTATTGAGACCTTTACCCATGAATCTATTTACGAAGGAGAGGGAAGGCTTGCGCAACCGGACGAGGTCTGGAATTTCGGAACGGGCGATGGACTTGAGAAGACGATTATGCTCGGCGTGATCCTTTTGGCTCGAAATAAGCAGACTTTGACCGTCGAGACGCTTCGGGGCGAGGCCGTACTCCTCCGCGCAGACGGCAGCCGCGTGGCGACCTTCGCCTCGTCAAAAGTAATTCGGGAGAAAAAGCTGGTGATTGGAGCGTAGGGTTCTGTATCCCTACTACTTCGCTTTGGTATCCAGACTCGGCTTACTTGAAAAGGTTGCAGAGGACCATTTAGGGCTGTTCATTGGGCCTGTTGCCTGAAGTTCGAAGAATTTTGAGAGCGGAAACAGGACATAGTAGAGACCTTGTCCCAACCACGTTTCGCGATTGAGTAAGTGCACCTTCAAGTTCAAACCGATCTGACCTTCAAGGTTAAGCGTCCCGTATCCGGAGGCGCTGAATACATTTCCCTTGATGTTCAGTTCGTTGATGCGAAGAATGCCGTTGGTGAAGCTTACGGAGGAGTCCAGTGCATCTTGGGCGAGGACGAAATCGATGCCGGGAATGTTAGAGGCAATAATTTCCGTGAGGCCCGCAAAGAGTGGTACGCGATAGAGCTGTACGTTATGCAAATCCAGCGTTGCGGATCCGTGGAGTCCATGAACAAAATCAACTGCATTCGTCACAATACGCCCCTCGATCTTGTAGTCGGCATCGAGAAGTCCTGCCGAATCCAGAATCGGAGTTCCGACACGTCCCGACCAGTCGGAATGGCGTAGTCCGTGGAAGCTACCATTGCTTTTGAGGACGACATCAGCGCGATTGGTCGGAGAGGGTGTGAATTCTGCTCCGCCTTCAAATCGGCCACCGAAAAGGGTCGCACTGGCGTTCATGACGCGCCATAGCCTATCGGAAAGGTGGCACTGCGCTTGGACATTTCCGAAATCGATTCCATTGGAGGAGACGCGCGGAGATGTCATGGTGCCTGTAATGTCGCTTCGCGTGGGTGCGTGGGAGAGGTCAACAGTCCCTGAGCCGTTTAGGTACGTGGGGTTATCGAAGGAAAGGGGAAGTTTGATTCGGTGGATTTCCGCGATGCGTGACATCCGCAGGAGGTGGAGCGGATCGAGTGTGGATTCGGCATCGAAGGTGAGCGTCAAATCCGAGGAGTTGATCCGGAGGTTTCCTGTTAAAACGCCCTCGGGTCTTACTACGACCAGAGACGTGATCTCGACATGATCCCATGCATGGGTGCCGGAAGCCCTCAGAATTCCAGTGGCGGAGGTTAGCGGGGTGTCCGTGTAGAGACAGTACCCCGACTTGAAATTTAAAACAAGATCACGCAGATGCCTAGTTGGATCGTAATGGATCGAGATTTCGCCTTCTGGCGGCATGTCTTGGAATTGATACCGTTCAATCTCAGAAACCAGCAAGGGGAGATGGAGTGAACTGAAAATGGGCAAGATTTTGGCCGGATCAAGCGCACCACGTCCAGAACCTTTGAGGGTGAAAGGGCGAAGACCAAATTCTAGCCGTCCTTCCAACGCTTGGCGTTCTTCGAGTCCACGCGTGAAGTTCCCTTTGACTTCTTCGAAGGTGAGCGTATTATTTTCTGCTGTAAGCTTTGCGGATAGGTGGCGTCCAGAGGCACCGAGAACGCTTGCGTTCGCACAGCGGAGATGAACATCGTGGAGTTCGGGGATGTAGGCGGAGAGTTCGCTTTTATCGAAAAGGAAGGTGCTTTCGAGGCCGTGACGTGTTTTAATTACGGAGGTGGGTATGATCAGGTTGTGAATAGAGATTGAACGCACCCAAGTCAGCGGATGCTTGTTTCGTCTCGGACTGAGTTTAACCGATATGTCAGCCATTTCTAGGACGGCAAGGTGGACGGATCCTCGGGGGTAGACTTGAATTCTTCCGATATCGAGTTCGCCGCGCCTCAATGAGATCGAGACGCGTTCCATTTCGAGCGCAAATTTTTCCGTTGAAACCGCTTCTGACATGGCATCAATCCAAGCCGTTGGAAGACCAATGGACGCCATTCGCAGAAAGAAGGCGAGCGTCAGCAACAGCGAGAAAATTACAATGTGCGCTGCAAGCGCGCGTCTCGATTCTTTTTTCGGCTTGCCATTCATAGTCGAAGACGGAAGTTAGCCCGCCATAGTGGGCATCAGCATTGAAAGATAACCTCCTAGGAGGATCTTGCCCCAGAAAAGCCAAACGATGGCACCGAGGGAGAGGTAGGGGCCGAAGGGAAGTCTGTCCAAGAGCTTGCGATGCCCGCTGATGACGAGTGGCATCGCGACAACTGTGCCGAAGAGAGCTGCCGCCATGATCGAGAACAAGGCGCCTTGCCAGCCGAGAAACGCGCCAATGGCTGCGATGAGTTTGATGTCCCCGAAACCCATGGCATATTCGTCCTGCGCAATGCGTCCTTTCCGCCTGTAAAAAGCCGTTCCGATGAGGCGGATGGATTGCAGGGGGATGAACCCGACAGCAAGTCCGAGCGCCGAAAACAGAACGCCTTGCCACCAAATATCTTGTCCGTGAAGAGAGGGTACTAGCCCTGATACAACGAGTCCTGCGACCATTCCTCCGATCGAAATGCTGTCCGGAATGATGAAATGGTCGAAGTCAACGAAGGTGGCGATGATCAGGCCCGAGATGAACAGCCACGCAACGGGTACCGCGTAGAGCGAGGGCAGGGCGACCATTCCAAAGGGCGGAATGGAACCATTCGGGGGAACCCTGTAGCAGACCATGATGAACAGGAATGCGGTGAGCAGTTCGATGGCGGCATAGCGGAAACTGAACGGTGCTTTGCAAGTGGCGCATTTTCCTCGTAGGATGAAATAGCTCAGCACCGGTAGATTGTGATACCAAGGAATGAGCGTGCCGCACATCATGCAGTGAGATCGAGGCGCTACAACGGATTGATCGAGGGGAATGCGGTAAATGCAGACGTTTAGGAAAGATCCGATGTTTGCTCCGAAGACCCCAGCGAAAATTGTACAGATCAGCCAAAGATCAGGTGAAATCTGCTGCATGAAGTCCATGAGGGTTATTCCGTAATCTTTTGACTGCTATTAAACGCGAGTTCGTCCGCCGTTTCGCTCTTCGTGATGGTAATGGAGCAAGGGGGCGTGAAGACGCCACGAAGGAGGTTCTCCGCAAGTGGGTCTTCGATCTTCTGCTCGACGGTTCGTCTCATCGGTCGAGCGCCAAGTGAGGTATCCGATCCTTTCAAGACAAGAAATTCAATGGCATCGGGTTCGAGTTTGAGTTCAATACCACGTTTTTCAAGGCGAGCTCGCACCTTGGAAAGTTCTAGGGTTAGAATCTTCGCGATGTCATCGTGATCAAGTTTCCGGAAGACAATGGTTTCATCAAATCGGTTTAGGAGTTCAGGCTTGAAGACGGTTTTTGCAGTCGCCAGCAATTGCTTCTTGATCTTATCCTGATCTTCGCCTTGGTTCGACGCTGAGAAGCCGAAGCTCTGCCCTGAACGCACGGTGTCGACACCGAGATTCGAGGTGAGGATCACCACTGAATTGCGGAAGTCGACTTGCCGCCCAAGGCTATCGGTCAATCTGCCTTCTTCAAGAATTTGAAGGAGGGTTTGCATGACGTCTGGATGAGCTTTCTCCACTTCGTCGAAGAGGACAACGCTGTAGGGTCGCCGACGGACGCGTTCGGTCAACTGGCCGCCTTCATCATGCCCGACATATCCAGGAGGAGAGCCGATGAGACGCGACACGTTGAATTTTTCCATGTACTCCGACATGTCGATTTGGATGAGCGCCTTCTCGTCACCGAAGTATTGCGAGGCAATCGTTTTTGCGAGGAGTGTTTTTCCAACACCTGTTGGGCCGAGGAAGAGAAATGAGCCAATGGGTCTGCGGGGGTCCTTCAGGTCGGCGCGTGCACGACGGAGGGCGCGGGAGACCGTGGCAACGGCCTCGGCCTGCCCAATGACGGTTGTCGACAATTCGTTCTCAAGATTGAGCAGTCGCGCTATTTCGTTGCCATCCATTTGCTTGAGCGGAACGCCAGTTGTATTGGAGAGGGTTACGGCAATGTCGTTCTCTGATACGGTGACGAGCTTGTCGGCGTTTTCGCGCTTCCAGTCCTCAATTTTCACCGTAATGAGGTCGTTAAGACGTTTGACTTCATCGCGCAGAATGGCAGCAGTTTCGAAGTCCTGCATGTTGATGCAGTCGTTTTTCCGTTTGGTGATCTCTTGGATTTTCTCCTCGATCTTCTTGAGTTCTGTCGGGCGGACTGACGCGGTGATCCGAGCATGGGCACCTGATTCGTCGATGAGGTCAATGGCTTTGTCGGGAAGGAAGCGTCCGGAAATGTAGCGTGCGCTGAGTCGGGCGGCCGCCTCGATTGCGGCAGGCTCAAACTTGATTTGGTGGAATTCCTCATAGCGCGGGGCAATGCCCTTGAGGATTTCGATGGTCTCATCGACAGTCGGTTCCTCGATGCGGACGGTCTGGAATCTGCGTTCGAGCGCCGTATCTTTTTCGATGTATTTTCTGTATTCGTTGAGGGTTGTAGCGCCGACGCATTGGAGTTCACCGCGTGAAAGGGCTGGCTTGAAGATATTGGCGGCGTCCATGGCACCCTCGGCACTTCCGGCACCAACGATGTTGTGGATTTCATCGATAAATAAAATGACATTACCGGAACGATGAATTTCATCGACTACGGCCTTGATGCGTTCTTCGAACTGTCCTCGGTACTTGGTTCCCGCGACCATGAGCGTCAAGTCGAGCGCTACGACTCGCTTGGCCCGGATCTTCTCCGGCACGTCGCCGTTCTGGATTGCCTGCGCGAGTCCTTCAACAACGGCCGTTTTGCCAACGCCTGCTTCGCCGATTAAGGCTGCGTTGTTTTTGTTGCGGCGGCAGAGGATTTGGATGAGACGCTGGAGTTCCTTGTCGCGCCCGATCATCGGATCGAGCTTTCCTTGGGCAGCCATTTCGGTGAGATCACGTCCAAAAGCATTGAGTGCTGGGGTTTTGCCGCCAGGCTTCTGTGGAATGTCGAGGCGTTTTCCCCCTTGTGGATTGGAGAATGGATGAGCTCCACCGAAGGGCCTGTCGTCGGCATCATCATGACTGCCAAAGGGAGGAGGAGGCTCTTCTTCAGCGTCTGGAGGCGGGAAGGGGGATTCGTCGGGAGAGTCCATGGAGGAGGCCATCGATTCGATTGTCGCGATGATGGCACTGAAGCATTTATCGAAGTCAATGCCGAGATTTTCGAGGGCCTTTGAGGCAATGCCTTCGCCTTCGCGAAGAATGGCCAGCAAGATGTGTTCGGCATCGACAAGTGGGCTATTCATCCCTCGTGCTTCCGCGGATGCGAATTGCAGCACCTTCTTGCTACGCGGGGTTAATGGGAGCATGCCGATAGAATCCGTGGTGCCATCGCCTTGCGCGATCAGCTTCTCAATTTCAAAGCGGATGGCTTCGATACTGATACTGAGATTGGACACAACGGTCGCAACGAGGCAGTCGTGCAGACTGGCAACGCCGAGCAAGAGATGTTCGGTTCCGATGGCGTTGTGATTAAAGCCGTGTGCCTCGCGATTGGCTATCTGAATTATTTTTTTGGCGTTGGGTGTGAAGAAATCAAATCCGTTCATGTTCGGGTCTCCGAAAGCGTCAATCTTTTCGTTGGTTGCTTTCGTCGAAGTGTATCATTTTTTTCACATCAATAGAAGGACATTGAATCCCACCCAAAGTTGAAAGTTGAATCGCACCCAAAGTTTACCTTGTGAGGAGTCTAAGTCCTGTAGTAGAATACTCAACAATACATTGTATCAATTTAACGGTTCACAAAATGACGGTGCTTCGCCTAATGAAAAATAAAATTCGGGCTTATGTCCATCTCGTGGTCTTTGCCATACTAACTGTTTTATCGGGACTCGCTCTCGTCAATAACATTTCCGCCGTTGTGAGATGGTGGGCAGCCTTTCAGGTGAGCGGTGGCGACGCGACGCTGGTTCCGGACAAGTGTCCCGGCATTTTGCCTTGGCTGGATTGGACTGCGGTCGACTACTCCTGCGCGACGACCCTGATTCCGTTTCTTGGCTTTCTACTCATTACGCTTGGGCTGGCTAGAGCACTCGCTGGTAAACACCAAGATCCAGAGACGTTCCCATTTTTCAAAGGATACGACCAACTCAATATCGCCTTCGGCTTGATTGGAACGCTTTGGGGCATCATCATCATCGGCTACTTCCAAATGGACAGCGTGACGATGGGCGATTTGATGATGTGTCTTCATACGGCCTTGTTCTCAACGTTGATGGCCGTTGTCTGGGTCTTTATCGTGGATCATACGATCATCCGTCCGGTGGTGCTGGATGTGCTACGAAGCCTTCAGGGTTCCGAACATGAGGACGAGGACATCTTGGAGGTTCTGGATAAACTGACGGGATCAGCAGCAGGTCTTTGCGATGTGTGGAACGGCAACCGAGATCGGCTTGCCGCGCTCAACGATTCTATTTCACTTGCCAGTGCCGAGCTGATGGCCTTCGGTGGCGTGGGCAAGAACGTCAGCGAT
>JBBQIY010000028.1:0-11734 GCA_038325415.1 Kiritimatiellia bacterium | reverse complement strand
TCTCCAATCATTTTGAACCCGGGGCAGATAGACACGCAATGTATCGCGTACAGCCTTTACATTTCGAGCCGCCGAGTGTGCCTCATAGATTCTTCGCAAATCCGCATCGGTCACCTCTTTCATCTCCGCGTAGACAGAGGGATTGACCGCCGCCAAAATCTGCGAAGATTCTTTGAGATGTTCATAGCGTGCAAGGATTAGGCCTGCCTTTACGGCAAACTTCGGGGTCACCCCCTTATTATTCATGTGCTGAGAGATGGCAGTCATCGCCTGCGGAGAAAGACCGAGCGTGAACGAACATTCAACCAATTCAATGACCTCGTCTTCCGTCAAGGGTACTGAAGCGGTTTGCTTCATCATCAAGGCGGTTGAACGGTCTGTGGCGCGCTGAAGCGCTTTGATTTCCTCTAGTGGGATGCGCTCGTTATTCGAATCTAGCCGCTTGAGCAACTCAAGCATAGAGACGGATTCGTCAATGCGCCGTTGCGGTAGCAGAACTTCCTGGATCAGACGCAGATTTGCTTCGGGGCTGTAGACGTAGAGTCCCCGTGCTTCCTGAAAAGCCCGCTCCGCCTGATCAAACATGCGGTGGTTAGCATAGACGCCCGCAATAGCGCCGCGGAGTTTGGAGAAGGACTTTCGAGCCACAAAATCTCGCGGATACCGTGGATCCGCCAACAACCTGCGCGTATACCAATCCCAGAAATCCATGTCATTCGCCATATTTTCAGGCGAAATTGCCGTCATCTCATGATTGATTTTCATGATTAAGCCATGCGGCGTTAGATACGGAAACATCCATTTGATTGCGTAGCTTTCTTCAACATAAAAGTCATGCAGATCACGATTCTTCCGGAAGATATCTTCGGTAATGATGCCGTTGATCTCCATCACCGCAAGGGCTCCGTTCACTTGCACCCGTCCCCCATCCATGGTAATGCCGCCGATATTCGGGCGAACCCCAGACTGAACCTCTTCCACGTATTTCTGGAACGCTGCCGAATTGTCATTGAGCGTCGGCATCCAGATCTGATCCGCATAGAGGAAGCGCATAGTATCCATGTACGTGTTGTCAGCCAGCGCATTCTGCGTGATCAGGAAGACGTCGGAACGCACCTGCGCAGAGTAGATCATGTAGGTCGGAACGAAGCGCCCGGGATCAGTTCCTCCGTAGAACACGGCATTCGGTGTCATCGCCAGCGGAAATTCGGGATTCGGAAGTGGC
Source organism: Kiritimatiellia bacterium (assembly GCA_038325415.1). Taxonomy (GTDB): domain Bacteria; phylum Verrucomicrobiota; class Kiritimatiellia; order RFP12; family UBA3636; genus JBBQIY01. The sequence continues at coordinate 10,509 of JBBQIY010000028.1, read as the reverse complement.
TCTTCAGCGGCATCCAGCTCTTCCGTGATCGCATCCGCGCCGCGGAGTTGATAATTACCGAACTGCCAACCGAAGTCGTGGCCATTCTGTTCAGCACCGCCCATCGTATCGACGAGTCGCTCGTTCTGGTAGTTCTCGTGAATCGGAATCAACGGAGTCAACAGTACCGCCACGATCAGCATCGCGCAGAAAGGCCGGAACCTTTTGAATGCCACCAGTGCGTAGGCAAGCCCGTAGCCGATCCAAATCGCAAAAATGCCATGCGAAGCGATGAACTTGACCTTCTGAATGAAATTATCCTGAATATCGTACTTGGGATTCGCCAGCGCAATGAGTCCCAAGCTCATGACGAGGAAGCACGCGATAGTGGCGATCTGCCAGCGCCTCTCAACCTCCTTAAGCTCGAGCGAAAACCATTTACTACGGGTTGCAATGAGCCAGGCAAGGAAACTGACACCTGACGCCCAAATCAAGAAAAGAACGCCCGTAAACGCATAGTCTTTGAAAAGATAAGCTTTATGCAGGTGGTCAGCCGTTCCAGCCACTGGTTCTAGATGCCCCAAACCTTCAAGTACAAATTCGGCGGCGGCATTACAGAAGCCCATCGCCACCACCACGACGAGCAAGGCAACGCCTGAGCCTGAAAGCGCGGCGATCAGGCGTGTCGACTTTGTCTCGCCAGTGTTGAAAACCTTCTTCCCCAATCCTACAAGTTGCCCCACGACGATGGCATGGGCTCCGACGAAGGCCAGACCCAGCAAAACCGCAATCAGCCATTTATCCAAGCGAAGGTCATCCAGTTTCGTCGTGCCCGTGAGCTTGTCAATCGCAACGAGCGCAGCAACGATTCCGGAAATAAACACGGCCACTTTGGTGGCCTTGAAGCGGTACTTGCCCACCTTAGCACTCCAAACCGCGAAGGGAATAAAGCCGAACGGAGCCAAAATGAGCGTAAACTGCATACGCATGTCAGCAAAATAGGCACCCAACTGCTTGACGAAGAGAGGAGAAAACATCGTCGTCGGGGCGATCTTCTCATACTGCCCGCGTAGCAACGCATGCTTAAAGCCCTCCCAAGTTCTCGGATAACCCCAGTTCATCGGAGGATTCGTATCGGAGGAAATGGGCATGTAGCCGTAGAATGCCACGCCCAGTTCGGCCGCCAACACGCTCAGTGAGACCGTTTTCCCAAATGGCAGTAACAGCCACGATAGAGCCAGAATCAGAAAATTGAGCGCTACGTAGAAGGCAAACGCGCCGCTAAGCGGATGCGTTAACCCCAGCAAAGCCCCCTTCTTAATGAAAATGAGCACGGCGATCTCAATCCCCGCCACAGCAATGGCAAACCAAACACCGGCTGGTGTAAAGAGAGACAAGATGAACAACGCCACAACGCCAAGCACAAAAAGCTTCGTTGTCATGCCCCATTGGAAAAGTGTGCTTTCGGGTGCCCCCTGAAACCCCTGAGGGATTGGAGCGGAAGGCACATGGCTGCAGAATAGGAAAAGTGCTATGGCAAAGACTGCTGAGAGAAATGCAGCGATCTGAAAATTTAAGGTCTCCTGCTCCGTCAACTTCCGCTTCGACTTGCGAACCGCAACGATTCCAGCAAAAGTCGTTGCCGCAACAAAAGCGGCCATCAAGAAAAGCGCAACAAGGTAAAAATGAATAGGCACAACAGCAGAGCACGTGATGTCGGCATCCTTGAGATTGACGAGCGGATGTTTGGGAAATCCCGGTTGCGAATTCATCGCGCCGAGTTTCATCAACCATGCGGTGAGGCCGAAGGGAATCACCACCAGCACAAAGTCTCGGAACAACTCGATGTCCTGAAGCATAATCACGATGACCAGCGGGATGATGGCCAGTAATAGCACCTGATAGTTGGTGAGACCCAACCCGAAAACGAAGGCCGTCATCCACAGGAGCTTGTCGGTTGGCCTACACATCCAGCGATACGTCAGGACAAAGATCAACATCAGGAAGAACGCATTGAGCGTATACACCTCAACAATCGTCGCCTGCGACCACATCACGGGCGAAAACGCGAACACAAGGCTGGAGGCCACGCCAGCAACCCAGCAAATGATCTCAACAATATCCGTTCGCTCGAAGAAGCTAGGCTTCCTGTATTCGCCGTCGTCCAGTGTCCCTTTATTTCGCACCGTCTTGTGCAGATGCAAGATATCAGAACTCGTCCGCGTCACCAGCATCGCCGTGAGGCCTGTTGCCAACGCACCGAAGAATCCAGACAACAGAGCGATTGCCCACGCTGGGTTCGGTTGACCCCTGAACGTCACAAAGCTGAACACTCGGGCAAAAACCCAAGCGCATAGCGTCCAAAGCGGATAACCGGGAGGATGCGGCACACCTAGGTGGTCGCCTGCGACTGCAAGTTCACCTGCATCTTCCAACGTCACCGAGGGTGCCGCTGTAAGAAAATACACAAGGAAGGAAATCGCGAAGGCAGTCCAGAACGACGACCAATCGATTTTCCTAAAAAACGAACCGCTGACTGTCGTACCGACATCGTCCATGCCATCAAAATCTTTATCTGTCATTGCGCCTCGTTCAATTTACCAAGGGTCGTTAGCCCCAACCGCTACTTTCGTCCCGCTTCGTATTGCTCAGCCGCTTTACCCAGCGGCCGCCTACGGAACTTATTTCTGTACGTAAGACGGAACACCATCGCAAAAGCCTCGCGCGCAATGGCCTTACTGAGCTTTGAATATCCGGCCCGACGATCTTCAAACACGATCGGTACCTCACCGATGCGCCAACCTGCCATCCAAGCCACATACGACATCTCGATCTGAAACGAATAGCCGTTCGAGACGATCTTGTCCAAATCCATGCTCTCGAGCACGCGCCGAGAGAAACACTTGTAACCGCCCGTCGGATCCGAAACAGGAAGTCCCGTGATGAACCTAACAAACTTCCCAGCGAACATGCTGATCAGGAGTCTGTTGAGCGGCCAGTTGATGACGCGAATTCCGCCCTTGTAGCGCGTTCCCAGCACAAGATCGCATTTCTTAACCTCATCCAGAAAAAGCGGAACCGCGGCAGGATCGTGAGATCCATCAGCATCCATTTCGAAGATGTAGTCATACCCGTTTTCGAGACCCCATTTGAAGCCGGCAATATAGGCGCGACCTAGGCCAGCTTTCGCAGCGCGGTGCATGACATGAATCAAGGGATTCTCGGCAGCCATCTTGTCCAGAAGATCCCCTGTGCCATCCGGCGAATTGTCGTCGACAAAAAGGATATTGGCCAGAGGAGCGTGCTTATGAACCGCCGATGAAATAGGACCGACGTTCTCCCTTTCATCGTAGGTCGGGATGATGATAAGTGTTTTCTCTTGCATGAGCGATATTCTATCAGAAGGCCGATACCAAGGCAAGCACCGCTACAAACGGAAAATTAATTCTTGCTTTCTATCAATCTTCGAAGTCAAATTCTGACCAAGAATCACTCGATGTCATGCGACTTCCCATGAGCTGCACGATCTGTTGAACAATCTTATTTTGGGTGATTGCTTCACTCGGCTCTCGCGTTTTGAGTTTCGAGGAACGGGAATAGCCCATAAAAGACCGATAGTTTTCACGCCAGCCTTGCTCTTTTTTTGTCTGTTCTTTCATCCATGCCTCGGAGGCCACGAGAGGGAGCAGGCTTTTCGGAATCGTAACCTCAAGCTTGGGAGTGGCAGCGAGTACTTCCCACAGTTTCCGGAGATTGCCAATCGCTTCGAGGTCTACACGTGTGTGAAGTCCCCGCGGGTCAATCCGCAGCAATTCAAAATTAATGCGGTCACGCTCCGCCTGCGGAAGGAATATTCTCTCGGCAATCGAACGTAGCTCGCCCCAAGCGTCCAGATAGTCCGGATCCATCTCCACGGCCTTCACATAATAGGCGTATGCCTCGGGAAAACGATTCTGAGCTTCGCGCAACTGCCCGAGAAGATAATAGACCTGCGGTCGCGCCGGTCCAGACTTTTCCAGTCCCCGCAAAACCTTTTCGGCTGCGCTCTGACTGTGTTTGCTGTCGAAGGCCCCTTCACACCCGAAACAAAAACTGGCAACCTGCCCGAACTGCTCTGGCATGCGCTCAAAGGCAATCCGGTAATGCTTCTCCGCCTCTTCCGTTTGGCCGAGTTCATCAAATCGCTTCGCGAGCCTCCACTGAACGCAATACGCATCACCGAAATACCCCTGAGCTTTCTCATACTCCACGATACTCCGTGAGATCAGCCCAGCCGAATTCAATTCGTCGCCGTGCTCGGCAATGTTAACCGCTTTCACGACATCCGCAAAAAACTTGGCATCATCCTTCAACCCCTTGGCCGCCTTGATTTCGGACATCACGGTATAGGCACGCACCCGGTTCCCCGCTCGGGTTTCGCCATCGGTAGGATCAACGCGAAGCGCCTCAAGAATCGTCTTTTCCGCAACATCGAGTTTACCGGCCTTCATGAGCAGATGGGCTTTCCAGATCAGGGGTCGCTCTTCAAAACGATCAAGAACGTAAAGCGAGTTCAGCCAAGGAATCAGGTCGTCCTGCGAAAGTTTGATCAATAGCGCGTAGGCATCGTCCTCGCCCGGAGAAAGGTAAAGCCCCATTTTCAAAATGGTGATCGCTTCCGCCGTGCGGCCAGCAGATCGCAACCCCTCCGCCGCCATCACGCCGAGAGACGCTCCATTGCCATAGCGGTTGTCGTCCATCTGCATAAGATCACTGGCTCCCCACCACGGGGCTTTCTCCAGAACTTCTAGAATATCTCCGTAACGACCGGCTCGATAATAGACTTCTATCAATTGTTGAAGCTCAGATTGTAGCGATTCGGAGTCTGATTCGTACGCTGGACGGGACTTGCTGTTCTTGAACTTCGCCGCTATGGTATCCACCAGGCATGATTCTGCCTTGGCATACTGATGACAATCGAGGAGCAGCTCAATATAATCGTTGATTCTAGAACCTAAAGAATAATTGGAATTTTGTGGAGGCATTGCTCGCGCTTTCTCCACGGCCGATTCAAAGCCCTGAAGTCCCTCCGACAGCCATTCGGGCTTATCGAGCAGACGCCCGAGTCTTGCTAGACCGAGGCTCACCTCCATTCGTTTTCCTTCAAATGTGAACTGCTCGGCAGGGGTATTCTTCGCTACATCCATTTGGAGAATGAGCCGCATCACCCGGACGGAATCGTCCACGAGATCGGCGGCCAAATACCCAGAGAACAGTTGCTCGTATGCCTCCAAATGCCGATCAAAGGACAGATCGGTGCGGGCCGCCTCCGCCGAAAGAAACTCGATCATCTCGCGAGTTTTACCGAGTTGTACGGCCAAACTAATGTACCGGCTCCAAAAGGCATTGTTGTCATCCGTTTTGAGAATCCTTTCACTGAAATCAAAAAGAACGGCGGACGGAACGGCTATAACGGCGCTATCCCAGTTTCGCACAAGCGCATACAAAACGCTACCCTTGTCAGTCTCTTTCAGTCCCGCCACAAATGCCAATGCATCCTGCACCCGGTTCTGCACCAGCAACCCGATGATGTAATAGCTCTTGGCATCACGTTCGGCGGAGTTTCTGGAGCCGAAGTCATTGAAGCCGTCGTAATAATTGCGCTCGACGAATTCGGACTTCAAGGCTTCCTTCGCATCGGAAGGAGACGAGGGAAACTTCTTGGCAAGCCCTTCATAAAGAGCGACGGTGTCAGGCGAATTCACGAGCGCCCATTGTGGCTGTAACAGGCTGTCCATGCGGTCGAGGCAAAGTTTTCGAGCCAAAGCCATCGTAGTCTCGCCATATTGGATATCAATGCTTACGCCGGGTGTTTCAAGTGCCGTGCCGATCAGTTTTTCCGCTCGCGCTTCTCCCACAAGCGTTACCAGATCAGGAATCTTGAGTGTAATTTTTTCGTCCTTACCCTTTTTCTGTACCTCAAGCACCTTCTCTAATTTCCGAAGAACACCCTCTGAGGTGTCGCTCTGACGAACAGCTTCATAAGAAACGCGGAGATCCCGAAGCGATTCCTGAGCTCGTTGCAGATCATATCCCTTAAGCCCAGAAAGTTGCGATTCAAATGCCGTCATGTCTTTATCGAATTTTTCGTCAGAACCCGTAAGGAAGTCGGTGAGCATCCGAAGTGATGCTTCAAACCTCTGCTCTTCGGGGGTGGTCTTGGGCGCACGCTTCTCTACCGCACCGGACAAAGCATCCCAAGCCGATGGCTCAGGGAGTGCGGTCAGGACCGTCGAGAAAGATAGCGCCTTGGACTGGTTTTCGTAGTCATCATAAGGATTATGGCGTGGGGTGGAATCAATCGGCAACTTCCAGAAACGATCAAACAGCGAAAGCCACTCCCCTGCCGCCTGCTCCGGCTCCATGCCCAGGCGAGCCGCTTTGAAACGATCAAGATCGAGCTTGTATTGAACCCGCTCAGGCGACTCTGCATCCGAAGCGGTGACCGTGTTCGTCTCTGCTGAGGCCTTCACAATCACTTCGAGAACTTTCTGCGCGCCCATAATATCAGGCGGAGGCGTTTCTTGCGCCCGCGTGGAACCGGCAACAAAACAGCCCAAACACAAAACACCAACCCAACGACCGTACTTCATAACGTTCCCTGTTTTCATAGCATTCCTTCTTTTGTTAGTCCCGTTTCGACAAATGAGAGTTCTATAACTTGACTGCATCCACACGATTCCGCAGAAACCTGTATTCTCGCCCAGAAACACACCTTCATATACGTCTCGCATTATGCGCCCACAAAAGTAAATTGTCAACGAGTTGAGCATGGATTCCAAATCATCCCCCCTCGCGACCTTGTCCCACCGACTTTTCGCCCAGACTCGTTAAAATCCGCATCCTCGCCGGTTTGTGGCCGAGCGGTGCCGACCGTCGCGCTCAGCGACGGCTACGATGAAGCGGATGGCTCGGGCTGGAGCACGCGATCCGCGTGGCGTCTACGCCGTGGAGAAACGCATCTGGAACTGCCGACCGACCAGCGGTGGACCGAGGATGTTGCCCGACTGCTTGTCCGATGTGCAGAACGTATGCTCCAGCCCGAAGCCTCCGTGTTTCTCTACATTGAAAACCTTGAAAACCGATTCGATGTTCCAGCGGCGGCGTCCCCACATAGAGACACCTTGCGCGGCCTCTGCATCGGCGACGCTGAAATTCGTCACAAAAGCGCCGTCGTACGGTTTTTTGCCTTTTTCCGTGCAATAGACGATCTGGCGTTTGCGGCTAGGAAACTGCACGCTCTGGAGCCACTCCAGACGGATTTGGCCGTCATCGGTGTCGATCAACGCCTTGTTGTCCTTTTCTATCTTCAATAGAGCCTGCGCATCCGCAGCTACGGCGGGGTGTGAGCCCTCCTTGAAGGTCAGAATGTATTTCCAGCCGTAGGACTCGCAGATCTCAAAGACGGACTCGCAGGCGTACAGGGCATCCCCCACGATGCAGATGCGCAACATCGGGAACATCGCCCTGAGGCGCAGAACCAGCCGCTTGAACGCCCGCTGCTCGCAATCGTGTTTGCCGCGCTCATCGTCGTACTGATCCATCGGCTCGGCCAGAATCGGGAGTGCAAGCCCGTTTGGCCTAATCAGCCAAAAGCAAGCCTTTTTTCACAAATGCGAAAAATATTTTTTCGTCCGATTAGAACTCGCCGGCCTTATTCGGTTGAACGCGAGATGTTTACCTGAGGGATTCCTGTGCGAAAAAAAATGATTTTGAATCCATGGCAACAAATTAATCAAAATAGCCATATTTTTTGACTGTGGTTGCGAAGCTTTTCCTCCTTTTCGAGCGGTGTCCCCGCCGCGTTTCGCCTAATCGATTCTGTCGATTGCCCCGATTCTATCGATTCCTGTGGCTGGCCTTCTGTGAGGCCGGACCCGGTCGTGGTCACAGCCCGCGAACTCCTGCCGAATCGACATTTCGACAATATCGATACTATCGATTGTATCGATATTGTCGAAAATGAGACCGAAAATGCCGAATTGGCGGTATCGACAGCACAATCACTTTATGATACGATAAGTAAAACTTTTTTTTTGGAGTAAATTATGAGCAACATACACCTGCTTTCTGGCAACGAAGCCATCGCACACGGCGCCTATCGCGCGGGATGCCATGTGGCAGCCGCCTATCCAGGCACACCGAGTACGGAGATTCTCGAGAACATCGCCAAGTTTAAAGGCACAATCAACTGCGAATGGTCTGTGAACGAAAAGGTCTCTATGGAAGTGGGCATCGGTGCCTCCATCGCTGGAGCGCGCGCCCTCGTTTCCATGAAGCACGTTGGACTCAATGTTGCCATGGATCCGCTGATGACCTACACCTTCGTCGGCACCCACGGCGGCATGGTCGTAATCTCAGCCGATGATCCAGGCATGCATTCCTCCCAAAACGAGCAGGACAACCGCACGCTCGTCAAATTTGCCCGCGCCGTACAGTTCGAGCCCGCCGACAGCCAAGAAGCGTACGACATGACCCGCGAGGGCTTCGAACTTTCCGAACGCACCGGCTCCATTGTCTTCCTTCGCCTCACCACGCGCACCTCGCACACGTCGACGCCCGTCGACCTGGGTGACGACTTCGCTTACGGCTCGGTTCCCGTAAAACCTTACGCGAGGAATTTCAAGAAAAACGTAGCCGTCCCTGCCAACGCCCGAGGCATGCGCTACGAAATTGAAAAGCGGCTGGTCGTCCTCAAAGCCGAATCGGAAAAATCTCCTTTCAATCGCATTGAAATGGGTGACACCCGTCTCGGCATCGTCACCAGCGCCGTCGCCTACCAGTACGTCAAAGAAGTCTTTCCAGAATTCTCCGTACTCAAGCTCGGCTTCTCGTTCCCGCTCCCCACCGACCTCATCCGTAGCTTCGCCGCAAAGGTGGATAGGCTCGTCGTTGTTGAGGAACTTGATCCTGTCATTCGCGAAGGCATCCTGATCAGCGGTATCAAAGTCGATTCCTACAAAACCGAGCTCTCCATCATGGAGCTGAACCCCACGCGTCTGCGCGCGCTGCGCAACGAGTTGCTCGGCGACACCCCGGCACCCACGCCAACACCGTTGCCGATTGAGCTCCCCACCCTTCCGACGCGTCCGCCCGTGCTCTGCGCTGGTTGCTCGCACCGCGGTGTTTTCTACACGCTGTCGAAACTCGGCGTCACGGTTGCCGGCGACATCGGCTGCTACACGCTCGGCAGTATGCAACCGCTCGGTGCCATGGATACCACCATCTGCATGGGTGCCAGCATCGGCACTGCCTTCGGCATGCAGAAAGCGGGCCTCAAGGGACGCATTGCCGCCGTCATCGGCGACTCAACCTTCTTCCATTCTGGCATGACGGGGCTCATGGACGTCGTTTACAATAAGGGCACTATCACCACGATCATCCTCGACAACCGCATCACGGGTATGACGGGACATCAGCAGAATCCCGGCTCCGGCAAAACAATACTCGGGGAAGAGACCTTTCGGGCGAATATCGCGGAGATCTGTCGCGCAATCGGCGTGAAGCGCGTCAAAGAGGTTAATGCCTACAACTTAACCGAACTCAGTCGCGTCATCGAAGAGGAACTCGATACGCAAGAAGCTTCCGTCATTGTCGTCGTCGGTGACTGTTCGCTCGTCGCCAAGAGCCGCCGCGCGGTCACGCCTTACAAAGTCGATCCCGACAAGTGCACAACCTGCGGCGCTTGCTTCAAAATTGGTTGTCCGGCAATTGTTCGCGGCGAACCCAAAGGCAAAAGATTTAAGGCCACCATCTTACCAACCGCGTGCATCGGCTGTGACGTTTGCAGGCAGGTTTGCAAATTCGATGCCATCTCCTCGACGAAACCTTCAACTGACAAGTAATTCGGAGAATTTTACACCATGAGCAACATTACGAACATCACCCTCGTCGGCGTTGGCGGCCAAGGAATCCTGCTGACCAGCGAAATCCTCGCGCGCGCTGCGACCCTCTCCGGATTCGATGTCAAGAAGAGCGAAATTCACGGCATGTCGCAGCGCGGTGGCAGTGTCTCCAGCCAAGTGCGCTTCGGTGACACGGTCTATAGCCCCATCGTTCCCGATGGCGAATCCGACATCCTCGTTGCCTTCGAAAAACTCGAGGCGATCCGGTGCTTCACCCTCTTGCGCCCCAACGGCAAAGCGGTTATTGATAACCGCGACATCATCCCGCTGACCGTCTCGAGTGGCGTACAAACTGGCGTCGAGGAACGCGACGAAATCATCGCCAAACTCTATGGCGACAATGCGAAACTCGTCGATTCTGAAAGAATCGCTCTTGAAGTCGGCAACGCCCGCTGTGCGAATCTCGTCCTTGCCGGCGCACTCTCGAAGATCATGCCATTCAAAGTCGAAGCCTGGCACAACGCCATGCGCAGCCGCATTAAAGAATCTCTGCTCGCCGTGAACATCAAGGCGTTCAACCTCGGCCGAAACGCCTAAAGAAGAAACATCAGGGCTGGAAGAATGGAATAATGAATGCTGCGAAGCT
>JBBQIY010000027.1:0-11864 GCA_038325415.1 Kiritimatiellia bacterium | reverse complement strand
CCTGCAATCGTCACCGCGCGCTCTTGGATGCTTGGCAGAACGGTATACATGCGATGGATCATCTGTCCATCGGGCTTATTGGCTTCCATGATCAGCACCACATTGTCACGGACACGGTACTTCAGGTTAGCCAAGTCCATGATCATGTCAAGAGCGCTCAGCAACGTCAGGAATCTTGCATTGATCGTCAGCGGGGGAACATTCCCAGAAGAAGCAGTGGGGGCTGCAAAAGCGGCGGCAAAAGGATCATCCTTCGTTGGCGTCGCTGCAGGTGCATCCGCTACACCGCCAAGGCTAAGGACGATGTTGACGCCGCGCTCCTCAAGGGGAATGTCCTGCCGATCATACTCACGTGACGCTTCGCTAAGGTAAGTTACGACATCAGTGATGTTCGCTTGACGGAAGTCGATCTCAGGAATCGTAATGCTTTTCATCTTCTCAAGAATCTTCCGCTCGTCACTCGATCCGAGACCCGCTGGATTCGTTGGGTCTAACGGGAGCTTCTCGGGCCCTGCAGAATAATCTCGTCCGTAGTTTCGGGGAGACCACGCCTTCGTCACATCCTTCATCATCTGCTCGCGAGCGGTCAGGCGCTCGTTGTCCACATACTTGTGTTCAGCAATGCTGATCTTGCGGAGCATATTCACTCCGTCTTCATACCACGGATAATCGCTGAGGATGAGTTCCACCTGTTCACGGCACTTGGCCAACTCATCAGTCGCATAGTATTCTTTGGCGATCTTCATGCGTTCGCTGATATCGACGATATCCTTTTGATACTCCGGTTGCTTCCAACGACGCTCATGCTTCGGTGGCGGGGGCGGGGGAGGATTTTCCTGCTGATCTTGAATATCGGTTAGGAGTTTCTCTGCTTTCGGATGCTGGTAAAGCCTCGACTCGCGTGCCGACTTGGCGGCCTCTTCCAAGTTGTTGATTGCGCGCTGCTCGAGCGCTTTTCGGTAATACGCCTCACCAAGGCCAGCCTCGGCCGATTTACGAAGCGGAATCGTATCCTCCTTCTCAACGAGGAACTTCAGAGACTCTTTAAACTTATCTGCCGCGCGATCCCAGTTGCCCGTCAGCAAGGCAGCCTGCCCCTGCGCCAGACAATCACGCCCGTGCTGGTCGAACAGTCTACGACGTGCGTTTTCAAGCGTTGCAAGCTCCGAAACGACCACGGCCTCTCCAGGCGGCAAAGGAGCCGGAGCTTCCACTTCTACAACGTTGGATTCGTTACCATCTACCTTCTCGACAGCAGCGGGTTCAACAACAGCAGGCTCAACAACAACAGGCTCAACAACAACAGGCTCAGCAGCCGCAGCTTCGACAACCACAACCGGTGCTTCCTTTTGAACTTCCGCAACAGATTCCATCACCACCGGCGTTTCAATCTCAGTTGAATCAAGGAGATCCTCGATCTGAAGCGAGACAGGGGAGTCCGTCTTAGCCACTGGAGCTTCAACAACGGCTTCAGCAGCCATTGGCTCCTCGACAACGGTTTCGACGGCCATCGGCTCTTCAACAACAGGTGCTTCGACTACAGCCTCGGCGGCTGGTGCTACGACAACGGCCTCGGCGGCTGGTGCTTCGACAGCGGCAGGTGCTGCGACAACGGCCTCGGCGGCAGGTGCTTCGACAACAGCCTCGGCGGCTGGTGCTTCGACAGCGGCCTCGGCGGCTGGTGCTGCGATAACGGCCTCGGCGGCTGGTGCTTCGACAGCGTCTTCAACAACCATCGGATCCTCGATCACCGTCTCAACGACTGGAGCTTCAACAAGGGTTTCGACAACCACAGGCTCTTCAACAACAGACTCGGCGGCAGGTGCCTCGACAACCGCTTCGGCGGCGACTGGCTCTTCGAGAACCGCTTTGACAACAGCCATCGGCTCTTCAACCGCAGCTTCGACCGCGGGAGTCTTTACAACGTCAGCCGCCTTTTCCTCAACCACTGGAGCGAGCTCTTCGCTGGCTGGCGCGGCTTCCACGACTACGGGAACCGCCTGAGTGGGATTTGCGGATGCCACCAAATCCTCGTCAAGGCCTAGATCGAGATCCAGATCCTCAATTCCGAGTTGCTTGGCGTTTAGAACCGCCTTCTGATTCTGCCCGAATGAATATGCTGCACACAATACTGTTGCAACAGCAACGCCGATACTACACGCCTTGATTACTTTCATGTTAAGAACTACTCCTTGAAATCGTTTTTTTAAGATAGAAACAGATCGTCTCTGTTGTTATAAAGCAGTGATCCTGATCTCCTGCAGTGTTGACTCATTTCTCACGACGACGACGCCCTTTTCAGTACCGTCGCCCTTCGAGATCCTCACCACCGTGTATTTCTCGCCGTCGAAGACGAAATTTTCCTTTTGCTTCACGACAATCGGGTCCGCACCTCGATCTTTTTCGCAGATCAAGGTAACTTCGAATCGATTCAAGACTGGCTCACCACCCTCTAAGAGTTCAACCTCGTCTTCGCCATTCGTGAGCTTGAGTACGATTTTCTCCACCGTCTTGTCGGCCATCCCATTGGTCTTCACCACAACCAGTTTATTGGTGTACGAAACAGCTTTGTAGCCTGATTTATTGATTTCGTCGCCGATTTTTATGAAATAAGTTCGAGAAGCGCCCTCGTTGATTTGGAAAGAGTATCCACCTCCACCCAGCGACGACTTGCTCTTCAATGTGTAGGGGAATTTGATAGCATCGATTTTCTCTGCCTTAAGGAAGTCAATCAACGGCGGTCTGCTCTTCGAGTCAACAGGACTGGTTTTTGCACTAAACTCCTCCAGGTTCGTGAAATTGTCTTTATCCACATCACCCGCTGCATCGAGCGCATCGAGGGGATTCAATCCGTAAAGCTTCTCCCACGTGTCCGGCATACCATCCTTGTCGGAATCCCAGCCTGGGTCAACCACACCATCGGGCTGCTTGGTATTGCAGAAATGGCAGATTTTCTCGTCGAGCCGAATCGGCCAGCCGCAGGCAATACAGGACATGCGTTCGGCAGCCACCAGTACGCTTCCCGTGCCCATGAGATAGGGGGTTTCCAAGGCAGCTAATGTCGCCTGAAAAAGTTCTGGCTCGAGAGCTTTCGCGTTCGCATAATCGGGTTTAAGATTCTCCAGCTTTACGTTGAACGATTCTTCGTTGTCGCGCTGCGAACTCGACAGATTGATCAAAAAGGCTAATGAAAGCAGCAAGACAAGCAAGACCACCACGACGATGATCTTATCGTAGTGCAGCTTAATGATGTTTCTTTTCTGTGATCTTGCCATGATTAGTTGCGCCTCACTCGAGTTCTTGGTCCGTGTCGGCTCCAAAGGTGTAGATATCAATGGTCATTGCAACTTTTACAGGTGCCTCACGAAGCACACCCGAAACGATGCGCGACGTGATCCCTGCTGGCGGTGCGCTGATCCCCGTCACCTCGGTGGCCGCCGGCAACTCACCTGCGGTCGGTGGGAAAACGACATCTTTGCCGCTCTTTATAAATTCAATATTCGATATCTGCGCAAAGGGCCACATCGCATCAATTTTGTCTATCAAAGAGAAAAGGGACTCCTCTTTGGTAAGGAAAACGAAACCGAAACGCTGGCGGTCCAGAGCAAATGGAACATTTGAAAAGGGCTCAACCTCGATCTTATCGAGCGTCACTTCTGTCGAACTGGCTGCCGCCGATCTCCCTCGTCCCCCTCTACCACGACCCCGTTCTTGCCCAGTATCCTCCGATGCTGAATCGAACTCCTCGCGCAGAACCTTATCAAGCTTAATGATACCCGCGTTATAAAACACGCGTACGAGCATATCAACCATCCGGAGCTGACGTAACAACTGAGGAACATTCTTCTGATCGGCGGGTTTTACGCCTTTAGAGATATCGTACCTCTCAAAACCAAAGTTAAAATCGGGAACAATGACCGACGCATCGCCCTCACCCTGCGGTGCCGCCTTACGAAGAGCATTGACCGTCTCCTCACAAGTCTTCGAGAAACTACCGGGCGTATGAGTCCGCTCCACCGTCACGGCACTCTTCGAAAGTTCTTTGAGTAGCGTAGCGTGGCGTTCTTTCAGCAAATCGAAATTCTGATTTTCAACCGTTACGTTTTCCGCATTGGGATACGGATTTTTCTTAAAAAAGACCTGAAGCTTCGAGAATGAATTCAGCATGTCCACGCGAAGCGCCGTGGCTTTACTGATGCCGGTAGCCGTGATTCCCGCCGTAGCCAGAACGAGAACGCCTGACACCACCGCGCCGACTAGTAAATAGATCCGTTGTTTACTCATTTCGTCGCTAGCCCCACAAGCCTACTTTCGTCGATGGCTCCAAGTTTTCTGGACAGCTTCAGCCGGATATGAAGCTCGCTAAGCCGGTCATTCTCCATCGAACGTTCTTGTTCAACTTTCGAACCCTCTTTCAAAAATAAATCGCTCGCCTCAAGCAAATTAGCCAAAAGCAACTCCCCCGCAGATTTGTTCGAAACATCGGCGTCCAACTCTCGTTTAAACCCACAAACGACGAGATTCATGTACACCGCGTCGTCACTCTCGCTTTCGAATGTCATGCTCGTCAACCACGTATCCTTAATCATCGCTTGACGGACAATCGAAAGTGCCTCCGGGAGGGATGCTCGGGATGCGACCATCGCCGACATGTAGTCGATCTTCTTCTCCAGTGCTTTGCTACTGACGTTGACGGTGTCGATCTGGCGCTGGTACTGGGTGCGCTCGTCAAGCTTGTTCTTGACCATTTTGTGCTGAGAGGTGTAGACCTTCTGGAGATTTTTCGCGTATGAAAACCAGCAAAGCAGTGTCAAAACAAGACCCGCAACAGCAACGGCAAAGAACGGAATGCGTTTGGCAAACCGCTGGGAAGCAATCACGGCCGGGGGCATCAAGTTGATCTCGATGGGGCACTTCATGCACCCACGCAAGGCAAGCCCAACCGACGGAGCCATGAGGAAGAGAGCTTCCGTCTCACTCTGTAGCTCAGGCGCAACCGCTACGTTTGCAAACGGATTTAAGTATTCGGTCTCGATTCCAAGCTTCTCACGGAAGAACGTGTCCATATAGCGAGTGAGTGACGCCCCGCCCGTTAAAAGCAACTTTTCGGGAGCCGATCCGCCTTGCTGGCTTCGATAAAAATTCACAGAACGGTTCACCTCTGAATGAAGGCGCGTAATCACGTTCCGGATAATTTTGGAAACTTTATCGGCCGTTTCATCATCCACAACGGCATAAGTCCCGCCGAGGGCAACAAAGCCGATCTCCTTCTTAATTCGCTCGGCCTCTTCTGTGGAAACCGCGAGACTTCTAGCAATTTCGCTAGTAATCGTGTTGCCCGCAACTGAAATGCTTCGCGTAAAAATCTTGGTACCCTCGACGAAAACAAGATTCGTCGATCGACCGCCAATATCGAGCAGCATCGTACATTTATCGTTAGCGGGGCAGTTAAAACGGATGCAGTTGTAGAGTGCGAACGGCATCGCATCAACCATCGCCAACTTCAACCCCGCATTTTCAGCGCAACGGGCAGCATCCTGCGCCGTCTCGCCCTTGGTGGCAACAATCAGAGCATCAAGCTCAGTCGCGTCATTGGTAGACACGACTTGATAATCCCAAACGACCTCCTCAATCGGGAACGGGAGGTTTTCAGCGGCTTCATATCGAAGCATTTCGTCGATCTTATCCGACGAAACGGGCGGCAACTTCACGAAACGAGGGAAAACCGCCTGTCCAGAAAGCATCACGTAAAGCGGAGCCGCCTTGATGCCGCCTTCCGCCATCATCTCTCGGATCAGTCCGGAAATCGATTCCATCGTGCGGACACCCGCCTCCGCAGCAAACGGATCGGACGGGCGAACGACATATTGGACGAGAACCGGAGTCGAGGAATTCTTTACGATGAATTCCCCGAGAACGATCTTGCTTACACCAATATCCAGCGTAAGGATTCTGTCTTTTGAAAACACTATCGGCCTGCCTCGTAACTGTCAATGTCAACCAAGCTGAAAACGGACTTGGACCTCTCAACCATGTAGCTGTCCCGCTTCTGAACGAGCGGACTATCGACGACAAGAGGATTGACCCACCATCTCTCCTGCCCTCTCAGCGATCCGTCGACAACACCTAATTCAGCAACGGGGGTGCCGCCAATAAAAAATTGAGCCGCAAAACCAATCGGCTTCCCGAAGCGCCCAAGTGCCGCCGAAGAAACCACGACACCGGCCCTGTGCTCACGTCCCTGCGCAATATCACCGTACTCCACCGTCAACTTCATAAGGGATAAAGCCTTCTCATCCTTTTTAGCCTTGTCGTTGAACAGCATAAGGGTATAAGTGACGGTCAACTCGTCAATCCACTCTGGGGCTGTATCGAAGACTGCATCGAAAACACCCCAAATCTTAGGATTAGCAGTCTTGGCGCCCATCCCCATCGCACGCTGCTGATACTCGCGACCGAGATCCGTCACGCTCTTGATCCGAAGAATTTCCGACGCCTGCGGAACTGGCTGCTGAGCATAGACACCACTTGATGAAAGCAAAGCCAGAAGGCACGCTGCCAAACTCGCTGCAAATGTATTGTGTACATATTTCATATTGTTTACATCCTCGTTGCTTCTATCTCCATGAAGGATCAGGGAAACCCGTATGCCGTGAATTAGGGATGATATTATCTTAAATCGCCGTTAAACTCAAATGAAAAATTACAAAAAAAAAGCGAATAAACTCACGCCTGCAAACAAGGCGATTCAAAAATTCTGGATACTTGTTTTTTCTTCATCCCTTTGTTATAGTCGAAAGTCGTTTTTAAACAATTTTTCCTCCTCTATTAAGAAAGGTTTCTCATGCGCGGTTTTAGCACAGCAGACTATCAATTGGCGGCCAATGTCATTCGCGGTCTCTCCATGGATGCAGTCCAGAAAGCAAATTCAGGGCACCCTGGCCTTCCCCTCGGCATGGCCGACGTTGCCTCCGTCCTCTGGCTAAAACACCTCAACGCAACCTCGGCAAATCCAAAATGGCCTAACCGAGACCGCTTCGTGCTTTCCGGCGGCCACGGCTCCGCCTTACTCTACTCCCTCCTCCACCTCGCGGGGTTCCCAGTCTCCATCGACGACCTCAAGAGCTTCCGCCAATTCGGCTCCAATACACCAGGACACCCAGAAGTCGGTCGTACCGTAGGCGTCGAAACCACCACTGGTCCCCTCGGTCAGGGCATCGGCAACGCCGTCGGTATGGCGATCGCCGAGAAAATGATGGAGAGCCGCTTCAACTCAGCCGGAGCCGAACTCTTCAATAACTACACCTACGTCTTCTGCGGCGATGGCGACATGATGGAGGGCATCAGCCACGAGGCCTCCTCCTTTGCAGGCCACTTAAAGCTCAACAAGCTGATCCTATTTTACGACTCCAACAAAATCTGCATCGAAGGTTCCACAGATGCCACGTTCACCGAAGACGTTAAAGCGCGCTACAAGGCATACGGCTGGAAAGTCATCGAGATCGATGGCCACGACCACGTTCAGATCGACAAAGCCATCTGCAAGGCAAAGCGCACTGCAGACGCACCGACTCTCATATTCTGCAAGACGACCATCGGCAAGGGCAGTCCCAACAGGGCCGGCTCAGCCAAAAGCCACGGCGAACCGCTGGGCGTAGAAGAAGTCAAACTCACCAAACAGGCCCTCGGACTCCCGCCCGATCTGGGTTTCTATGTCCCCGAATCCGTCTACGATCTTTTCGCAACCCGCAACGCCGCCTCACAACGGTTGGCCAGCCGCTGGAAACGTCTCCACAAGACGGTCGTACTCGCCAACCCAGAATTGGCCGCCAAGTGGCATGCTTTCTACGATTCAAAACTCCCCTCCGACCTCGACCGCCAGCTCCCGACCTTTGATAAGCCGATCGCGACACGCGCCTCGTTCGGCAAAGTCATCCAGTGCCTCGCCAAGGCTCTTCCCAACCTCATCGGCGGCTCCGCCGACCTGGCGCCGAGCAACAAATCCTGGCTTGAGGGCTATCCTGCCATCACGCCTACCGATTTCTCGGGTCGCAACATCCAGTACGGCGTTCGTGAATTCGCTATGGCGGCAGTTCAAAACGGTTTCCTCGTCTACGGAGGTCTCCGTAGCTTCGTTTCCACATTCTTCGTGTTCTCGGACTACCTGCGCCCCGCCGCCCGCCTCGCCGCCCTCTCCAACCTACCCGCGATCTACGCTTTTACCCACGATTCTTTTTATGTTGGCGAAGACGGTCCGACGCATGAGCCCGTGGAACATCTCGCCGCCATGCGCGCCATCCCCAACATGACGGTCATCCGCCCCGCCGACGCCTCCGAAACGGGTGCCGCCTTGATCGCCGCCCTTAAGAACACTACCGGCCCCACCACACTACTGTTCACTCGGCAGAACCTGCCAATCCTCGAACGCACCGACGCTACTGCGCCATCAATGCTGGAAAAGGGTGCTTACACCCTCTTCCAGAACGGACGTGGCCTCCCAAGTCTCATCATCATCGCCACCGGCTCTGAGGTTTCACTGGCGCTTAAGGCCGCTGCCGAACTCAAGGATGTCAACGTCCGCGTTGTCAACATGCCATCTTGGGAACTCTTTGAGAAGCAGGGCAAGACATATCGAGAAGGCGTCCTCGACCCACGCTGCACGAAACGCATGGTCGTCGAGGCTGGCTCTTCCTTCGGCTGGGCGAAATACATTGGCCTGAACGGTGCAACCGTCACGCTTGATACCTTTGGCGAATCCGCCCCCGCCGAAACACTGGAGAAGCATTTCGGCTTCACCGTCGAAAACGTCGTCGCGAAAGCTCGCGCCTTGCTCGCCGATTAGAACCCGACGGATTCGTCAACATCCGATTCTCTCGATACCGACTCCGACTCTGTCGGAGTCGTTTCTGTATTCGGACGGTATTCACGCGGGATACCGAAAGCCAACAGTCCCAGCGCCTGCTCCAAAACCACGCCAAGCCCATAGGCTTCGCTGTCATTGAAGAGGATGCGAATGCGCGGAGCAGGATCACCTCCAGCCTTATTGCGGCGCGAGACGTCGAGCGCATACCCAGGATACGGCTCCATCTGATGAGTAAGATTGATGATCGTTGTCGTGCTACGACTGTCGTGGTAAAGTCCCTTCCCTTCGTTGACGTTCACCGCGACCCCCTTGAAAACCGGAAGCATCTGGCAGAGATCGCCGAAGTTGAGTTTGACCGTGACGCGGTTCATCCAGTCGAACGTGGCATGCTGGCGATTCCCTTGGTCGTTGGATCCCGACGCCACGCTCTTCTGCTGCGCGAGCGTCAGGAAGACCGATCCATCGCGGTCACCCGTGGCGGGAACAACCTCGAAGCGTGCGACGCTACCGGTTCCTTTTCCGTTCGCATGATAGATAGAAAGCGTGGGACGATAGTTTTTCGACTGCGTCCGGTCCGAATTAGATTCTCGTGCGTTGGTCTGTTCAGTTGTCGTATTGTTATTGCTCATGTCTGCCTCCTTGTTTTGATTTGTTTTATATCTGAGATGCCGAGCATCCCTTGAAAACAACCCCAGCCTATCATGCGCCGATGCGGAAGGTGTCGCTTGCCGAGCGACATTTTCAGACCATCAGGAGCGGCTGCCCAAATTCAAAAAGCGCATCATTTACTTTGAGGAGATCGTAAATTCCTCGTTCGAGAAAGAAACGAACGATCAAGTCGAAGTGAGCACTTCGAGAAAGCGAATAACCAGCCGATTCCAGAAGCGCCTGCGCTTGAACAGGCGAGAGACGCAAGGCGAACGCGAAGGCAACAACCGTCGTCTTTTTCGGCTGATAGGCGGAATCGCTACGGATTTTTGAAAAGAGCTTCCGGTCAATATGAGCGCGCTTGTAAACCTCAACTTCGCTAATCCCACTTTCCCGAATGAGCTGAAATAACCGACGAGAGAAGGGAAAGTCGGCATGAGCAAGATAACCCACCAAATCGGCTGACGGATCGCAGACAGTCGAATTCCCAGCTCCGAGAATAATTCCGAAGCTTTTTAGGTAAACTCGGACGGTCTCCAACAAATCCTCACCCACAAGACAAGACCACCCCTCTTGTTCATCCATTGATTTCATCGCAGAGAATCCTATCATGAATACGACTCCCGTGACAACTGCTGGTTGCGGGCAACGCGTCCGCGCCGGTAATCGGTCAGCCACGGGTGATGTGTAGACGCGGCGTCCTCGCCGCGTTTCGTGTCCGCGATAACCTTCTCTAATCTAACGCCGACCTCGTTTAAAGATTAAATAAAATTTCACCGTGCTGTCATTTTCTCTTGCGTCGACACAGCACTCCAGTCACTAACCGATTACGGAACACCGCGCTTGAATCGCGCTTGAATCGCGCTTGATTCTTTTCTCCCAGTCCGTTATTCTTAAGGTCGATTTTTCTAACTAAAGAGGTATTCAATGAAAAAGTCACCTGTGGCATTGCTTTGCGCGTTCTGCGTACCCTGCTTGATGCAGGCCGCAACCTTGTGGGTACAAGTCCAAACCGGACAAGTCCGCAAAACTCCCTCCTACCTCGGACAAGTGGTAACAACACTTCCGTATGGCCAAACCGTCGAAACTCTCGGTACGCAAGAAGCCTGGCAACAGGTGCGTACCGCCGATGGCACGACGGGCTGGATGCACAGTTCCGCCCTGACCACCAAGCGCATAACCGCGAAAACCGGCGGAGTTCCTGTCGCAACGGGTGCATCTGGTGACGAACTCGCCCTCGCCGGGAAAGGGTTTAACGCGGATGTCGAGACACAGTTCAAGGCTGATCATACCGACATCGATTTCTCGTGGGTCGATAAAATGGCCACGATGAACGCAACGACCGAACAAATCACGAAATTCGTCAAAACCGGTGGTCTGAAATCGAACGGAGATGCACAATGAATAACCGTATGATCTTCTTTCTGTTGGGTTGCGTCGTAACCGTGTCGTTTTGGACGACCGGTTGCGCAACGGTCGCACAGTACGGAACCATGGCCGGTGAGGCGGCTGGGGTGATTACCTCCGACCAGGCCGACTCCATCAACCGCTCGGCTGTGGCCGCTGAAAAAACGGTTCAGGACATCACGCCAGAACAGGAGTACTACATCGGCCGATCCGTCGCCGCGACCGTGCTGGGGACGTATAAGCCCTACGATCAAGCAGATCTGAACCAGTATCTGACCGTTCTCGGACAAACGCTGGCTCAGTATTCGGATAAACCCGAGACGTTCGGGGGCTACCATTTCCTGGTGCTCGAAACCGACGAGATCAATGCTTTTGCCGCACCGGGAGGTCTCGTCCTCGTTTCGCGCGGTCTGTTGCGTTGCTGCCAGAGCGAAGATGCGCTGGCCGCTGTCTTGGCCCACGAGATCGGCCATGTGGAGAAACAGCATGGTCTGAACGCGATCAAGCGCGGTCGCCTAACCTCAGCTCTGACCCTATTCGCAGTCGAAGCAGGTAAAAATTTGGGAGGAGAAAATCTGGCGGAAGTGACCAAGGCTTTCGAGGGAAGCATCACGGACATCAGTTCCACCTTGATGAACAGCGGTTACTCCCGTTCGCTTGAATATGATGCAGACGCCGCCGCCGTGCAGATCATGATCCGTGCAGGCTACAATCCACAGGCTCTGGTCGACATGCTGTCCCAAATGAAGACGCAACTCGGCAC
Organism: Kiritimatiellia bacterium; assembly: GCA_038325415.1. Lineage (GTDB taxonomy): Bacteria > Verrucomicrobiota > Kiritimatiellia > RFP12 > UBA3636 > JBBQIY01. Next base: position 183 of record JBBQIY010000027.1, on the reverse strand, counting down.
CCATGCGGGCGGCTTCGGCAAAACCCACCCAGCCCCCGAAGATCGTATTCAAAAGGTCACAAGCCTCATTGATTCAAGCCTCGCCACCCTGGCCCCCCCGGCCCCCCCCCCCCCCCCCCCCCCCCGGGGTGGCCACCAAGGCCGGGGGGGGCCCCACAAAAACAAAAAGGCCAAAACAAACCC
>JBBQIY010000026.1:0-12022 GCA_038325415.1 Kiritimatiellia bacterium | reverse complement strand
ACTCGATAGTTTCGAGTGCGTAGAGATGGACGCCGTTTTGGCGAAGTTCAACCAACGCCTCACGAAGGTTTTCAAACCAACGCCAAGCGACAATCTTCTCTGCACCCATGGCAGACCGCGCCACGTGCGGGTGTTCCGGTGTGGCAGAGTACCCACACAGCCACAAGGCTTCCGCGCCGAGGAATTCCACGGTTCTGAACAGGCCGCCGATGTTGACCGCCGAGCGAATGTTGTCGGCCACCACGATGAGCGGGAACGAAGCGGGTGCGCTAGTGTGTGCATCGTGCGAGACTAAGCCCATGTCGGCATCGGTGATGCGTTCCCGTGCCGCGACGCGCTCCACTGGCACAAGGACGCAGAGCAGTTGCTTGTGCGTGATCCCCGGGACTAGAAGGCGAGCCAGTTTTTGAAGGCGTTCGACATCCGAACCCGCAAAGAAGTCATGAGCCTCGTTGAGCCTGCCAACCCGTGCGGAAGCATCTTCAGGCAACTCCGCGATCTGCCGCAGCAGGCGCAGAGCGACTTTCCAATCACGTGTTGTTTCGGGGATGTCTGGCATGTTTCTTAAATTAACGTGTAGGTTTCGGGTTGACCAAAGAAAAGCTCTGGAATTTTTGAAGAGGCTATTTTGAAAAACGGACCCTTTTCAACAACGCGTTGCTTTTCTTTCCGTTTGATAAGGTGATCGAGGGTTATGTCACCAGAAGAAAGAAGTCTTTCAAATTGCGGAACATTAGGCCGTCGTGTATGCATGACGGAGTTCAATCTAAAATATTCCATTCCCTTAACTATTTCTGTGGTGGCGTTAATCCAGAACGTTTCGTTATGCTTTTGTTGAAGCTTTTTTTCAAGTGTCTCAAGTCGCCAAATAGCCACGGGATTATCGGCGAGGTTTGTTCTGTGCAGTTCATTCAATAATCTTCCGACTTCGTCGACGGAGAGGACTAAATTTTGACTATTGACATGCTTTGTTGAGACGGTGCAGTACAAGCGAAAAACAGATTCTCGCCAGTATCCAAATGTATCGAGTATTTCTGATGAACTTTTACAATGGCTGATTTTCCAATCTGGAACACACGCAAAAAGTGAATTTCTGGTACCGGATCCTTCTCGTTTGGCTTTTAATTCAATGCCTTTATAGTCTGGCAGATGGCTCGAATTGATTGCGATCCCAAGCGCGGTTTCGACACTTCTTCCTATTGCAGTGCTACCCTTGCAGGTTGCGGGGATCGGTTTTTTAGCAATTTCTTTCAGTATCCCCAGAAGTTCAATAGCAACTGCGGACTTCGCGGCAAGATATTCAGCGAAATACGCAGAAACAAATGGGCTTGAGAAGTCGAGCGTGCTTAGATTTGCCGCATGAAGGTTCCCTTCATATACAAAAAAAGCCAACACGTGATCGCCTTGTAGATATTTTTTCGAATTAGCGATCCACAGGCGTGGGTCTCCTTTTTTGGTTACAGGTCTGTAAAGCGACACGTTCAGTATGTCGAAACCTTCGGTATGTAGCATTACAATATCTTTTACGACTTTGCTTTCAGTCCCTTGGCCTTGTTGGGAATAGTCATGAACGCCATTTTTAAAGAAGAAAGCTCGAATTGGAGCGGTCGCATCGCAAATTGATTTCTCAAAACCAGTTCGTGTAAGAAAAAGGAGTACGCTTTCCAATTGGCATGCGTTGAGTTTTGCGAGATTAGCGGCTTCGATTGGCGACAGTGCTCGTTTGCTCATTTTCCACCTCGATTTCATGACTCAAGATTTTGGTAAAATGTTCTCCAACTCGTCTTGCAAGAAGAACGGGGACGGCGTTCCCAATTTGAGTGTATCGGGGAACATCGCGCGTCCAGATGCCCACAGAGGGATCGCCTGCACGCCTACGTCCGCCTGTTGTTCTGGCTCCCTTGAAAACATACCAATCAGGAAATGTTTGAATTCTCGCCCATTCTCTTACGGTGGGCCCACGTGGTTGTTCGTAATGGACGTAGTCTTCAGGCAGAGAACACGCCGTTATATTCGGGCCGTCATTCCCCCAGAAGGTAGGGAAAACTCTTTGTGCGAATTTTTTTGTTTTCTTCTCTTCCGGAATTTCTCCATTGTTCGCAATCATGTAGGCGAATTTTTCGCGAATATAGTCCGAATGGTTCGAGTACTCCTGCTCCGAAAGCGGTGCGCCTTTGCCTAAGACCTTTCCTGACGGTAAAGTCCGCAATTCCTTCTGGATTTGACTTTGAGGAGCAGTGCCATAGTGTGTCGTGGCTTTTTTACTTAGATAATCGGGGTCAATCAAGTCCGAAAGAAGTTCAACCAGTGTGGGTGCTTTGCCCGATGGCTTGGGAAGATACCCGCATTTGACCGCCGTTGGATTGTCAAAGGTCACCGACTCATTTTCATCCTCGAGAAGCATCATCTGTGTTTCTGGATGCAAGATATCGTATCGAATTCCGACCATTAAAATACGGGGCCGATTTTGAGGAACGCCATAGTCTTTTGAATGGACAAGATTCCATCGCACGGAATAGCCCGGGATGGACTTAAATTCATTGAGAACATCTCGGAACACTTCGCCATTTGTTCCTGTCGCATCCCACTTGGAGTTAATCAAGCCCCTGACATTTTCAAAGAGGAAGATTTTCGGTTTGACGCATCGGATAACCCGCGCCATTTCTTGAAACAAATGGTTTGAAGGAATATCTTTTTTGTCGAGATTGAACGTTCTGCGGTGACCAATGCCGCTAAACCCCTGACAGGGTGGGCCCCCGCAAACGAGATCGATATCCGTGATCCCTTTGTTGTATTTCCAATACAGTTTCAAAATTTCCAGATTGGGGTCAGTAAGGCTATAAATGTCGCCAACGGGAATTATATCTTTCCCTTCTCGGTTGGCGATATAGGTTTCAGCAGCCGTGCTGTTGAGTTCGCTAAAAAGTAGAGGTGTGAATCCTGCTTGTTCAAGCCCAAGAGAAAGGCCTCCACATCCAGAAAACAAATCGATGCAGTAGCGTGGGGTTTTGGTTTGTCCGTTTATGTCGTAGTCACTCATGGGGTTTAGCCGATGGGGTCACCGGGCTTGGCATTCCCAGCGGGGGAGATGACGCAGAGCTTCGACGTATCGGATCCGGCCGAGAGCACCATGCCTTCGGAGATTCCGAAGCGCATCTTGCGGGGCTTGAGGTTGGCGAGGAGCACGACGAGTTTGCCGTTGAGCACCGTGGGGTCGGGATAGGAGGCACGGATGCCGGAGAAGACGTTGCGCGTGCCGAGCGGACCGAGACTGAGCGTGAGCTGAATTAATTTATCGGAGCCTTCAACCGGAGCTGCGTTTTCGACAAGCGCAACGCGCATGTCGGATACGGCGAATGCCCCGATTTCGATTTCGGCTTTCAACGGTTCGACAGTGGGTTCTGCGGAGATCAGTACTTCGGGCACGGCGGGCTTGGAGGCATCCACCATGCCAGCGACCTGTTCGGGCAGGACGCGGACGGCGAGGTATTCATAAGGAGCGACGGGGCGATTTTCAAGTACGGTCTTCAGCGACTCCCAGGTGTAGGGCTCTTCCATGAAAAGTTTTTCGACCTTCGTGGCATAGTGCGGAAGGATCGGCTTCATGTAGATGGTGATGAGGCGGAAGAGGTTGAGAATCGTGGTGAGAACCTTGCGGGTGGCTTCAACATCGGTCTTGATGGTCTTCCAAGGCTGAGCACCATCGAAGTATTCGTTGGCGGCGTCTGCGAGTTTGCAGACCTCGACAGGAACTTGCGAGAAGCGGCGGGCTTCGTAGTGCTCAGCGATGATGTCGGCCCTGGAGAGAAACATCGAGACGAGTTTTTTGCCGGCTTCATCCATTTCGCCCAAGATGCCGTCGAGACTCTTATGCAGCATCTGAGCGCCACGTGAGGCGAGGTTGGTGATCTTGCCCACGAGGTCGCTGTTGACGCGTTGCGAGAAGTCGTCGAGGCTGAGGTCAACATCGTCCGTTGTATTGTTGATCTTGCAGGCATAGTAGTAGCGGAGAAAAGCCGGGTCGAGGAAATCGAGATACGTCCGAGCGTTGATAAACGTGCCGCGTGATTTGCTCATCTTCTCGCCGTTGACCGTCAGGAAGCCATGAACGAAAACTTGATCCGGGCCCTTGAAGTCGGAGGCATGTAGCATGGCGGGCCAGAAGAGGCAGTGGAAGCGTACGATGTCCTTGCCGATGAAGTGATAGAGTTCGGCATCGGGGTTGTTCCACCAACGATCAAATTTCTCTCCGTTCTTAAGGCACCAATTGAGCAACGAGGCCATGTAGCCGACGGGGGCGTCGAGCCAGACGTAGAAGAACTTGCCGGGGTGGTCTGGAATTTCAAATCCGAAGTACGGGGCATCGCGCGAAATATCCCAGGGCAGGAGCTTGCTGTCATCGGAGAACCATTCAAGAAGCTTGTTGGCGACGTCCGTTGCGACGTGTTTAGACAGCCAGTCTTTGAGGTAGTTGCGGAACTGGTCGAGGTCGAAGAAGATGTGTTCGCTGTTGCGCACCTCGGGCTTGGCCTTGCCGCAGACGGCGCAATGGGCGTCCTTCATTTCGATGGGGGCGTAGGTGGCACCGCACTTCTCGCAGGAGTCGCCGTACTGGTCGGGGGCGTTGCATTTGGGACACGTTCCGCGCACAAAACGGTCAGGCAAGAACATTTTGTCGTCGGGGCAATAGAGTTGTGGAATGTCCTTGCAGTAGAGGGCACCGTTCTTCTCGAGGCGTTTGAAGATCGTGTTACAGAAGTCGCGGTTCTCGGGTGAGTTCGTGGTGTAAAAATTATCGAATTCGATTTGGAATTCGGCGAAGTCTTTCGTGTGGCGTGCGTAGCTGGCTTCGATCAATTCTTCCGGCGTGATTCCGTCCCTACGGGCACGGATCATGATGGGCGTGCCGTGGGTGTCGTCGGCGCAAATGTAGAGGCATTCGTTGCCACGCATCTTCTGAAAGCGCACCCAAAAATCGGTCTGGAGGTATTCGACCAGATGACCGAGATGGATGTCTCCATTGGCGTAGGGAAGGGCTGCGGTGACGACGATGCGGCGATTTTGCATAGTGGGAATCCTGTATTCTGACAACGTTGAAAAGCGTATGCAATCGTATCAAAAGCAGCGAGGGAAGTCAAAACCGCAACGGGGGCTAGCGAAATTTTTTGACCATGAAACACATCTGCCTGCGCAGGCACTGCAGACAGGTGAAATTTCATGAAAGGTTTAGCGCTTTCGCGTCTTCGCATGAGGAATTCATAGTCACAAAAAACACCAAAACCTGTAGATGTAGCGTCTTCGCTGGGTGTTTCTCGGTGGTCTCGGTGCGCTCGGGTGCGCCAAGCAAAGCTTGGCAGAACTTGTAAAAATCTTCCCCACGAATCTCCGCGAAGTGGGTTATATGTTTCCGGCCTACGGCCGTCGTTAATCACTAAACATTACAACCCACCATGCAGTCTTTTTTTGCTACCTAAGTTTTGTCGTAATCGGTTAGCGACCGGGGGTGGGGAACAGGAGTCACCGATCAGAACTACAGAACGTAGGGAGAACGCCGCTCGCAAGAAGAATGGAGTAGGGATTAGTGTCCGCCGGGGCTCTGCCACAGACCCCGTTTAGAGAATGGAATGCCGGATGAGATCTTAGTGTTTTTTTTGCATACTCGTACTTGTCCTGCCAAAGGAGCGGGGGTTTTCTAACCCCCGTCGTGACGGGGACAGGAATGTCCCCGCTCCGTTAATGCCCCCGGTCGCTAACCGATTACGAAAATCGGTCGCGGAGTCTTGCGTGAAATGCTGTTTTTATGGCATAATGATTTGTTACAGAGAAATGCCGTGAATTTGTGGCTCGAATCGGTGGATACTTCCATCGACGGGGGTGCGATTCGGCGAGAACGGTGGTGAAGTCCAATGAAATGTGAAATCTGTCATATCAATCAGGCGGCAAGGTCTGTCAAGCGCAACATCGAGGGCGACGAGAAGGAATTCTTCGTCTGTGATTCGTGTGCCCGGACGTCGCCCCATGCCGGTTCGGTTCCGACATCCTTGACCGATGTTCTGTTTAGTCTGGGCATGCAGGTGGGCGGTCAGGATAAGATTGAAGATAGTGTTTGTCCGGCGTGCGGAATTTCGCGAAGTGAAATCCGCGAGAAGCACCGTCTTGGATGTCCGAAGTGCTATGACACATTCGTGACTGATATCCGGACGTTCCTGTCGGCTCAGCAGCCTGTGATGCCATCCTCGGGCAAGGGCGCAGAAGGCGGTTTTGAACGGGGTTCAATCGATAAGCTGAAAGAGGCGCTCGAGAAGGCAGTGGCCGAAGAGCGTTACGAAGATGCCGCAGAAATTGTTGAGAAAATACGCCACTCGGGCGTGAAAATGGAGTCGGATGACGAACATGGCAAGAACTAAGCAAAAGCAAATAACGAGCGACTGGGTTGAGGGTCTGATGTTCAGATCCGTCGTGCTCGGTCGTTCTGCGACCCTCTATCGTAATGTGGCCAATACGCTCTTTCCTGAACGGCTTTCGGAAGAGGATCGCGTGGCGTTGCGTGACCTTCTCTGCGATGCCCTACTGAAGGAGCCGGGCGTGCTGGGCAGGAAAGCATTTGCACTGAAAGCGGAGAATGACGATTTCGAGCATGAGGCGGATCGGCTTTTGAGTTATGGCCTTGTGACGAAGTCGTTTCTGGAGCACAAGGCGGGGGCAGCCATTGTGGGCGGTCCGGGTACGGTGGCGGTCTGTGTCAACGATGAAGACCATTTGACATTCAAATGCTCTGATCCCAAACCCTTTGCGGATCAGTGGCAGAGTCTGAACGCTGCTGCAGAAGCGTTTGAAAAGCGACTTCCCTTTGCTAACAGCCCAGTTTATGGCTATCTTTCCGCAAATCCTGAGCATTCAGGAACGGGACTGAAGCTGACGTGTAGCTTCTGTTTCTTCGGTCTATTTTTGATGAAGGAAATGGAGCAGGTACTCCGCGGCATCGAGCGATTGGGGTTTGATATTTCGCCGGTATTCGTCCTTTCCGAGGAGGAGGAAAGTCCGCTGGATTCTCCGGGTTGCTGCTATCGCATTACGTCGACACAGACGATGGGCAAGGAAGAGCCGATCATCGAACGAATGGAGCGAATCTGCGCCGAGGTGGCGAATCAGGAGCAGAATGCTCGACTCCGTCTGATGGAGGAGCGCCATGAAGTTCTGTATGATTTTGTTCGGCGTTCCGTGGCCGTTGGCAGTGTGGCGGCGCAGGTTTCCGAGAGCGAGGGCATCGACATTGTGAATGCGATGCTTTTTGCATTGGACATGAGCCTCTTCAAGACCAAGGCGTCGATCTGGACCGACCTGCACGCGTTACTGGTGCAGATGCCGGGATCCGCGTTGCGTTATTTGGCGAAGACGCCGCCAGAAGAAGACGCGATGGATATGAAGGCCATGCGTGCGGCCATCATCCGACCTGTGGCGATGCAGTTGTTGCCTGCTTGTCTGGACAAGATCTGAGTTATAGAATAAAGAAAATAGGAAGGTTCGTTTCCCCGTGAATGGGAGCGACTGATACAAGAGAAGAATAGATGATATGAAAGTATGTAAATTCGGTGGCAGTTCTGTTGCCAGTGCTGAGCAGATTCTGAAAGTAATCGATATTGTGACGCGCGATGCCGAACGGCGCGTGGTCGTCGTGTCGGCTCCAGGGAAGCGTTTCAAGGGGGACGAGAAGGTCACGGACATGCTCATAGGCTGTGCGACACGTGCGTTGGATGGTGAGGATTACAGCGCAGATGTGGAACAGCTTGTTTCACGCTTCGAGGCGATTCGTGCTGAACTTTCGTTGGGCGAACCGCTTGTTGAATTTGTCAGGAACGAGTTGAGTCGGCGCTTGGCCGCGCCTGTGGACAATGCGGGCAAGTTCATGGATTCGATCAAAGCACTTGGCGAGGAATTTTCAGCTCGATTCTGCGCAGAGGCGTTCACGGCGCGCGGCTTCCAAGCCACGTATGTTGATCCTCAAGATGCGGGGATGCTGCTTTCCGATGAATACGGCAACGCCCAGCTTCTGCCGGAGTCGAATGCACTCCTCAAAGTTCATCTTTTGCCCATTCCCGGCATCATCATCTTCCCGGGGTTCTTCGGCTATACGCGTGCGGGTGGTATTGCGACTTTTTCACGTGGTGGCTCCGACATCACGGGGGCGATTCTTGCAGCGGCTCTCGAGGCGGATGTCTATGAGAACTTCACCGACGTTGATTCCGTGTATCCCGTTGATCCGCGGATCGTTCCTGAAGTTACCCAGGGCATTGCGCAGATGACCTATCGCGAAATGCGCGAACTTTCTTACGCGGGATTCGGAGTGTTTCACGACGAAGCGGTGCTACCCGCCATCCGTGCCTGTGTGCCGATCAACATCCGCAATACGAACCATCCCGACGAGCCCGGCACGATGGTTGTGCAGACGCGCCCAACGACGCCGGGTTGCGTCATCGGCATTGCCAGTTCGAGGGGATTCGGAACCATTTTTGTTGAAAAATACTTGATGAACCGGGAAGTCGGTTTTGTGGCGAGGCTGCTTTCCATCCTCTCCGATGAAGGCCTCCCCTTCGAGCATATTCCAACGGGCGTTGACAGTGTTTCTGTGCTGTTGCGCGACAGTCTTTTTAGTGAGGAGATCAAGGCGCGAATTCTCGCCCGCATCAAGGCGGAGCTTGCGCCGGATCTTGTTTCCTACCAGTCTGGATTGGCGATCATAATGGTCGTCGGCGAGGGGATGCGTACCACGGTAGGAACCTGCTACAAGGTCGTCGGAATCCTTTCCCGTGCGGGTGTCAACATCGAGATGATTAACCAAGGGTCTTCCGAGATTAGCATGATGTTTGGCATACGCGAGGCATCGCTTCATGACGCTGTGAGGGCGCTTTACTTCGAACTTTTTGGAAAATAGAATGAACAATCCTGTGCAAATATACGACAGCACGCTCCGTGATGGAGCGCAGGCCGTCGGGATCAGCTTCTCGCAAGGCGGCAAGATAAAATTCGCTCACCGACTGGATGAGTTGGGTGTGGACTTTATCGAAGGAGGCTACGCTGGCTCTAATTCCAGCGATATGCAGTTCTTTAAGGATATTGCCAAGGAGCACTTGCAGACGTCTAAGATCGTGGCGTTCGGTTCCACCCGTCGCGCTGGTGTCGATGTCGCCAAGGACGGTTTTGTCGATGCCCTTCTTCGAGCCGAAACCGAGTATTGCGCGATCTATGGCAAGACCTCTCGTTTTCACGTGACGGACGTGTTGCGCACGACCGAGGAAGAGAATGCGCTGATGATCGCCGATACCGTAGGATTCCTGCGGCAAAACGGACGTCGCGTGGTTTTTGATGCGGAACACTTTTTCGATGGCTACAAGGATTCTTCGGAATTTGCCTTGAAAATGCTTCTTATGGCCATTGAAGCAGGAGCTGAGACAATTGCGCTCTGCGACACAAACGGTGGGACGATGCCTTCGGATATCTATACGATCGTCAGCAAGGTCTGTGCGATATTCCCGACAGTTAACGTCGCGATCCACGCGCACAATGATGCGGGCGTCGGTGTTGCGAATTCGCTGGAGGCCGTCCGGGCTGGTGCCGCGCAGGTGCAAGGCTGCATGAACGGCTATGGCGAGCGATCCGGCAATGCGAATCTCACGACGATCATTCCTAATCTCGAACTCAAGATGGGACGGTCTTGCATGCATCGGGAACGGTTGGTCGATCTGCGTGCGCTTTCCCTTTGGCTCGATGATCTCGTCAACCAGCGGCCTGATATCCGTGCGCCGTACGTCGGCGAGGCTTCGTTCAGCCATAAAGCTGGAGCGCATGTCTCGGGCGTACAGAAGAATCCTACATCCTTTGAGCATGTTCCGCCCGAATCGGTGGGCAACGAGCGCCGGATCCTGCTTAGCGAGCTCTCCGGTGCGTCGAATGTGCTCTATCGCGTCAAGCAGATGGGTGCAGACTATGACAACATCTCGCGCGAGGCGGTGAAACTGATTCTCGATGAGATGAAACGCCGCGAGGGTGAGGGTTATGCTTTTGAATCAGCGGACGGGTCTTTTCAAGTTCTCGTTCAGAAGGCACTCAAGCAACATAAACCCTTTTTCGAGTTGGAGGCGTTTAAGGTCGTCGTTGAGAAGCGTGGTAATGCGGAGCCCTGCACGAGCGAGGCCACGATCAAGGTCAACGTCGGCGGACAAGCCGAGCATACGGTTGGCGAAGGGGCGGGGCCTGTTGAGGCGCTCGACCACGCGCTCCGCAAGGCACTTTCGCGATTCTATCCCGAGATCAAGGACGTCGTGCTGACGGACTTCCGTGTGCGTATTCTCGATCCGAACGAAGCGACAGCCGCCGTGACGCGCGTCATCATCGAATCCTCAGATGGCAAGCACCAGTGGGGAACAGTTGGTGTCTCGCCGAACATCATTGAAGCCTCTTGGCAGGCACTCGTGGACTCGGTGGAGTACAAACTCTTCGCTGATGAAAATCAAAAGAATATAGGTTGCCGAAATCGTTGAACATACTATGCCTCACTGCACATCACCAAACAAATGGACAAGTGGAATTTATTGCTGGACAGTAATCCTGTTTGCGAACATGTTTTGGGCATCGCTTTCATCCGCTACCGAACTGGAAATTCGGATTGATAATGCGCCGACGAATCGGGTTCTTATTGCGATGCTGTTCGACTCAGCAAACACGTTTGTCGACCTTCGTGATCCGGTGAGGATTATAGCACTTGCGCCCGAAGCTTCCCCGCCGGAACGCATCTTGGACTTGCCCAGTGGCGAATATGCCTTGGTCATCTACCAAGACGATAATGGCAATGGGCGTTTGGATAAGAACTTCATTGGCATACCGCGTGAGCCGCTCGGCTTTTCCAATCGCTACTGGCCACAAGGCCGCCCGACCTACACCCACGCGGCGTTCCGACTCGAGGAAGGTGAGGTCAAGGCCATTGATCTCCATCTACAATCGGTCTTTGGCGAGTTCGGGCTATTGGGCGTTGGTGTCGGCGTCATCGTGGGGAGCAGCCCATACCGCGGATCCAAAGAAGTGACGGTTCAGCCTATTCCCGCGATCAGTTACATCGGCGACCGAGTTCAGATACTCGGTCCAACGGCTCAATGTGGCATCATGAACTGGGGCGATATACGGCTTGCCGCAACAACGAGTTATCATTTTGGCGCTTATGATGAGGACGACAGCATCTACCTGCAGGGCTTAGGGAACCGCGATGACACCATGATGGGGGGACTGGCGATACAGGCCGACCTGCCAGACGGCATCGCGCTTTCTGTCGGCTACGAGCACGATCTACTCAACCGAAATTGCGGCGGGTTGGGTCGAATCGGAATGCAGAGAGCGTTTCAGCGAGGGATTCTGACAGCCTCTCCCAAAATTGGACTTAATTGGCTCACTTCAGAACTGGCTCAGACTGAATATGGCGTATCGGAAGATCAAGCGATTGAAGGTCGCCCCGCCTATCAGCCGGGCGATGTCGTCGATTTTGATGTCGGAGTTGGTTTCTTTGTGGAGTTGCATAACTCTTGGCGGATTATCGCAAACGGAAGTGTAACCTTCTTGCCCGAGGCACTCACACAAAGTCCAATTGTGGATCAGTCCCTTATGTTTGGTGGCTTTCTCGCTTTGAATTGGATATTTTAAATGAAAACATGATTAACCATGAAACACATGATTAACCATGAAACTTTTGTAGACGCGGCGTCCTCGCCGCGTTTACCCTCTGTGGCCTCGGTGCTCTCGGTAAAATATACCACCACGAAGGACGCGAAGATCACGAAGGACTTCTTGACGTTTTATGGGTCTCATGGTTAAATTTTCTCACGCGATGTTTCGGTAGGCTCAACAACTAACTGTGCTCCATGGGTGGGATTCAATTTAGTTGAATCCCACCCGTGCTCCATGGCATGGATTATGCAAGCTTGCGGCGAAATGGCAATTAAGGTAGTATTAGTCAATTCATTCGGATGTGTTTAAT
>JBBQIY010000025.1:0-12097 GCA_038325415.1 Kiritimatiellia bacterium | reverse complement strand
TGGCATTTGCTCTTCATGGCCTTGTTGTCGGGTGCTTCGCTTGAGCTGGTTTCGTTTCTCTATCAGCGCGAAAGCTCTCGGATGCGTAAACGCGTCGGGATGGCTCTCGTGTCGTGCCGGATGGTGGCTATCGTGATTATTCTTTTCATGCTGCTACAGCCCGTGCTGGTCGGCGATAAATCGAGAACGATACGCCGTCGCGTCGTTGTGCTGTTGGATGATTCAGCGTCGATGAACTTCCAAGATAAGTATTGGACGCTTGCCGAGAAACTCGATGTTGCCGTTGCGTTTGGACTCTTGAAAGATGACGGGAATAGCCTCGTCGGCTTCGGGAGCCAACTTGAGCCCTTGTCCGCGAAATTCAGTGTGTTCCGCCAATTGGCCGCGACCGCACCCGATGCGCTTGTGAAAAGCGAGGTCGCTGTTTCGACAAAAGAAACGCTGACGCTGATGCAGAGCCGTGGGAAAATCATGGAGAGTGTTGCGTCGAGCATTTCGGAGAAAGATCACGTTGAGCTGAAAGACAGCTTGCCGCGAGTTTCTCGCCATATTAGCGGAACCGTGATTCCCTCTCTTGAAAAACTCGAGGCCGCCTGCGCGACTGAAAAGGCAGACATTCGCGGACTCGTGGCATCCTGCGCCGATGCGATCGAACAGGTCTCGTTGGTGATCGGCTCGCTCGAACGCGCGAGCCTTTTTGTGGCCTTCGATGCTCTTGGTGAGGCTGAGAAAACGCACGTGCTCGCCGCTTCCGACACAACGCGTGCGGCCATTGCCACTCGGTTACTTTCGGAGAAGGGGTCACGTCCTGAAACGCTTCTCGATCACCTGCGTTCCGTGTACGATCTGGACATCTACCGATTTGCTTCTGTAGCTCGGCACGACAATTCCTTTTCAGCCCTGTCCACGCCGCGTGCAAGTAAGAATGAAGAGCCCTCCGCCGAAGAGCAGGAAAAAGAACGCGCTCGAATCGAGGCGTTTCGATCCTCCACCGATATTACGGCGGCAATTGAAGCAGCCATGAAGGAGATTCCATTCGAAGAGCTTGCCGGCGTTCTCATTCTCACCGATGGACGTCACAACGGTTCAGCAGGCGTGGACGCCGTCTCGCGCCGGCTGGGCAGTGCCCGAATTCCGATTTCGTCAATCGTGATCGGCGGGTCGATGCCGCCGATTGATCTGGCGTTTGGAGAAGCCCGCGCTCCAGAGTCCGTATTCTTGCGCGATAAGGTGCGTATCAGCGGGTCTGTTGTTGCGACGGGCGCTTCTGGGAAAGAGACGAAAATCCGGCTTTTCCTGGGCGACCAGTTGGTGGAGGAGCAGACGGTTTTTATCGAGAATAATGATTTTGTCCGTGAGTTTCGCTTCACGCATGTCCCTGAGGATAAAGGCGTGCTTCGGTATAAACTTGAGCTACAGCAAATTGAGGGTGAAGAGTTTAAAAGCAACAATGAATGGACGCTGGATGTCTCGGTGACCGATGATCGGACGAATGTTTTGCTGGTCGATTCGCGTCCTCGCTGGGAGTTCCGGTATTTGCGTAACTTATTTTATGGCCGTGACAAATCGGTTCATCTCCAGGAGTATCTGTTTCATCCAGACACAGTGGCGGGCGCACCGGAGAAGCCGCTTCCCCCCGCATCTGCAAGCCGGAAGTTCGGCGACTCTGAATCCGGCGGCTATCCTGTCTCGCGCGATGAATGGCGCAAGTTCGACGTCATCATTCTCGGGGATCTCAGTGCGGAAGAACTTCCTGATACGGTCATTCAAGAAATCCGTTATTGCGTGGAGGAGCGCGGTGCGCTTCTGGTGGTCATTGCAGGCCCGGATTCGATGCCTCACAAGATTAAGAATGAGACGTTCCGGCAGATGTTACCTATTCTCTATACGCCCTCGGACAAAGATTACCGAGCTTCTCCCGAAGCCGAATTCTTTTTCCGGTTGACCCCGTCAGGCCGTGGACATCCGGTTATGCTCCAGTCCTCATCCTCGTCAGAGAATGAATCGATTTGGCAGGATCTCCCTGAGTTTCGCTGGCGCTACCCCGTTGAAGGGGTGAAGCCTGGCGCAGAAGTTCTCTCCTACGCCGTGCCGACCAGCTCAGACAATGTGTCACTGGCGCAGCTCGCAGTCCGAGATTTGGAGCAGGATCCAGAGGCCGCCGTTCGCCGTCTTGAGGAGTTGCGCCAGACGCAGGCCAACAACTCGCTCGTGGTGGCTCAATCTTACGGGCAGGGCAAGGTGTTGATGCTCAATACGGATCGTACGTGGCGTTTCCGCTACAAGGTCGGCGATACGCGTCATCACCAATTCTGGGGACAAACCCTCCGCTGGGGCACTGGCGAGAAGCTCCGGGCTGGCAACACGTACGTCCGCATCGGCACCGATAAGTTGCGTTACGCGCCGATGGATCCAATTAAGGTTTTCTCACGCATCGTTGATCAGAATTTCAACTCCATCAGCGGACTCAAGCCCGTCGTCATTCTCTCCTCGGAAGAACGGGAAATGAAGGCCGTCAATCTCGAGTTTAGAAAAGACTCGAATGGATTCTATGAAGGCGTTTTGGACCCGCTTGCCGACCCCGGCGTCTACAAGCTCACGCTGGACGCGCCGCGTGCGAAAAATCTCCTCGGGTCAGATTATCCAGACCGCTTGGAGACGCGCTTTGTTGTGGTGACGGCCGAGAAACCGGCTGAGTTTGTCAACGTGACGGCCAGCACAGCGATCCCGCTCAAAATGGCCAAAGTCTCTGGGGGTAAAGTGGTCGGCCCAGCGGAAATTGAAAACCTCTGGAATGATTTTGGTGAGGGAAACCGGGTCATGATCGAGCGTACAGAACACTATCTCTGGGATTCCTGGCTTCTGTTCTGTGTCGTCATCGGACTGCTGACAACGGAGTGGATCATCAGGAAGCGCAACGGGATCGCTTGATGGAGAGTCCGCTTGTGAAGCGGAGACAGGGGACAACATGTTATTGAGAAAAAAAATTAAAAAACCGCATCAACTTGTCAGTACGAAGCTTCCTCCCATTTCGTTTGACAAGTTGCCGCCCGATATCGCTGCAAAGTTGCGACAGGCGGCCCTGCGGATCAAGACGATTATCTGGATGCGAGGCACTCTTGCCGTGTTAGCGACGCTGCTGATCGCGGTTCTTTCGATTATGGCCATTGACGCCATGGTCATGATCTATTCGTCCGCCGTGCGGTGGGGTATGTGGTTGTGCGGAATCTCCGCCTGCACCTTCACCGCGTTGCATATGCTGGTTCGGCCGCTTTCGCGTCCCTTCACCCCAGGGAGAATTGCTGCGCTGATCGAACAGAACCATCCCGAGTTGGAAGAACGTCTTTCCACAGTCGTTGAGTTGATTTCTGTGCCAGGTGGGGCAGATGAAGGATCCGCACAGCTCTTGGGCGTCCTCACTGATGCTGCCATCGCCGACGTGAAAACGGTGTCGCCGAAACGCGAGTTCACGAACCGGACGGTGAAACCCAAGCTCTTTGCAATGCTGGGCGCCTTGTCGATTCTGGTTATTCTCTTTGCCATCTGGCCGGAGTCCACCGGACGCCTAATCATTCGGGCAGTCGTGCCGTCGGCTCAGATCGACAACATCTATGCCGCCAACCTCGGTGTGACGCCTGGCGATAAAGTGATTCTAAAAGGTCAGCCGCTTGCCATCGAGCTCGCGATCTATGGTGGATTCCCGGGCACTGCGTATCTTCGCCGAGAGAATACGGACACCGCCAGGCGCAACGAGGTTGTTGAGCGCATGCGCCAGACCTCTGCGGAAACAGGCGTCAATCATCAGATCCGCTCCTATCAGCATTTCATTTCTGAGGTGACCGACTCCTTCCGCTACCGCGTCGTATGCGGGAGTGCGCTGACGCGATTTTATGACGTTACCACCGTGCCGATTCCGGCTTACAAGAGCATCGAGATTAAGCGCATCTTTCCGGCGTACACGGGTCTAGAACCTAGAACCAACATGGTTGATGATATGGAGATCAACGCCGTGGCTGGAACCGAAGTCCAGATCACCATTGAACCAGAGCGAGAGCTGACGTCGAAGTTGATCCTTTCCGATGGCGTTCATCCGGCTAATCGGACGGGCAAAGGGATGGCTTCTTGGCGATTTAACGTTGACGAGAAGACGGTGGGTCTATGGCGCTTGGAGTTGACAGATTCTTATAACTTCACCAACAAGCCGGCCGCATTCCCCGTGCGGTTGGTGAAGGATCAGATTCCAACCATTGAATTGGAATCTCCCGAAAAGCTATCGTATCGTCTGCCCCCGTATTCGAAGCTCCCGTTCTCCTTCATCGCCACGGATGATTTCGGACTTTCGGCGGTCGAAGTCAGAACGAGCATCGATACAGCACCTTTCCAAAAGCTTCGCGATGCAGGGCTGACCCCGGCTGGATCCGGAATCTGGCGCGGCGAAGATGCAATCGATCTTGCCAAGATCAAAATGGCTCCAGGCCAGCGTATGCGCGTCCAGCTTGTCGTGCTTGATAATCTCCCCGCCGAACTTGGAGGTCCCAATCAAGCATTTTCGCCTTCAATTGAGATTACCATCGATGCGGCGGCCAGCTCCATGGCGGTGCAACTGATGGAGGAGCAGTTCGCCGCAATGGATGCGTCGAATGCCGCCATCATGGATGCGCTGGAAAAGGCGAAGAAACGTGCTCAGCGTGCTTTGGATGAGGTTGACCGTAAATCCGATCCGGCCGCCGTCAAGGAACTTGCCGAATCTAAAAATTTGATTGTTAAGGCCGATGATGCGATTCGAAAAATGATGGCCGATTCAGAATATAGCTTGTTTGAAGGTCTTATTCCCGACATGCAAAAGCTACTCGCGGGCAAGGTCGAGCCGGCGCGTACTCAGGCCGATGAGGCCGTTATGGCGGCTGAAACAAACCGTCGGGAAGAGACAGTGAAACTCGTTAACATTCTCTCAGATGCTATCGACGCCGCGAAAGACTTTGCCGACAAGGCTGAGGCGCAGAGAGATCAGCTCGAGGAGATGACCAAGGTGAACGATTTGGCCGAGAAGCAACAAGCACTCGCCGAGGATGCCAAGGCGGAGATGACGCCAGAGGAAATGGAGAAATGGCGCAAGGAGCAGGAAGAGCTTAAAAACGAGTTTGATAAAGCAGAAGACCAAATTACCGCCGACCAACCTCTCGATGCGGCAGTCAAAAAAGCTGAAGAGATTGGCAGTAAAATAGACGAGCTTAAGCAGAAGCAGGAAGAGGTCAAAGACCTCTCTGAAAAACTCAGCGATGACGCTACGAAGGACGATGCCGCGAAAAAGCTTAATGAAAAGACACCCGACATGCCTGCGGAGGCGACGCCTGAGCAACGCGCACAAGAATTGCAGTCGGACATTGCCGAACAAGCTGAAGCGCTGAAGAACGAAGTTTCCGACATGTCGGACGATTTCGAGGCGCTGAATGGGGCCCTTGAGGAGCTTGCAAAACCTGTCACGGATCCGCTGAGCAATGCCTCAGATGAAATGAACAAGGCCCAGCAAGAGGCAGATAAAGCCGCCGAGGCGATGAAAGGGAAAGAAGAGGGCAAGCCCGAAGATCCGAAAGCTGGAGAAAACATGGAGAAAGCCGCCGAGAAAATGGAGGCGGCTTCCGATGCACTCAAGGAGGCGACGGAGGCGATGAAGGGTCTGTCCGAAAAGCTTGACCAAATGGCTGCTGACGCTGCGAAGGAAGCACTTGAGGCAATGCAGGAGGCCATGGATGCCGCTCAGGCGGCAGCGGAACCTGCACCTCCGGTCGATCCGAACGCCCCACCCGCCGACCCGAATGCCCCACCGATGCCTGCTGACCCGAATGCGCCACCTCAGGCTCCAATGGCACCAGCAGCGCAGGCCGCCGAGAAGGCCGCCGAGGCGATGAAGAGTCTTGCTGAACAGCTTGCACAGCAGACTGGGATGCCGCAGATGCCTATGCCTGGAAACAAGAAAGGCCCTAAGAGCAAGCAGAAGCAGCCCCCGATGCCGGGTGAGCCTGCCGAACCCCAAGAGGGCGAGAACAAAGGGACGACGTCCCAATTGGGTATGCCCGACTTCTTGAAGAACCTCGGGTTTTCGCCCGCCGATTGGTTTAAGACGAAAGGTGAGATGTCGTCCGGGGTGCTCGACGATGCGTTGAAGTCCGTGCCGCCAGAATACCGCGAACTCGTGAAGGCCTACTTCATCGAACTGGCCAAGGAGTCGAAGTGAGGATCGCCCATGGCACGGTATCGCACGGCTTGGGAGTTGACAGTCAATTGAGGAAAAGCATGAAAAATAATCTTTCTAAATTCCGAACGAGGTTTCTGGTTCTTGCCCTGCTGGCCTGTGTGCAAACGACCCTCGCCCAAGGCGAAACTGTGGATCCGGCTGTGGATAAGGCGATCGATGCAGGACTCGATTACCTCGCGACTGCACAATTGCCCAATGGCTCCTATCCCGAGAAGCACGGTGATGGCGGGGCTATCTCGGCTTTTGCCGGCATGGCCTTTCTCGCCAAAGGCTTCACCCCGAGCAATGATCGATACGGCATGTGCATTAACAGGTCGGTTGACTACATTCTTGTCCTTGCTGATAAAGATGGATTTTTCGGGACGAAGCAGGAGGGTAACGGCAAAATGTATGCGCATAGCATCTGTACGCTGTTCCTCTCCGAGGTTTCAGGCATGGTTGATCTGGAGCGGCAGGCAAAGATCGATGCGGTACTGCCCAAGTCTATGAAAATTTTGCTGGACGCTCAAAACGTCAAGAAAAACGAACGCGACAAAGGCGGGTGGCGGTATCAGAAGAACTCGGGCGATAGCGATATGTCCTGTTCGGGTTGGGCGCTCATGGCGTTGCGATCATGCAGACTCAACGGTGGGCAGGTGCCTGGATCATCCATCGAGATGGCCGTTGAATACGTCAAACGTCACCACAATGCGGGACAGGGAAATTTTGTTTATCAGCAAGGCGGTCACGAGTTTGCTATGACGCTGACGGGTGCTGGCATTCTTTGTCTGGAACTCTGCGGAAAACATAATGATCCCGCCTCGCTTCGTGCAGCCCAATATCTGATGCGGACGTATCGTGAGCTGGAGAATCAAGGCAACAAATTCTACGGGATGTACTACACGGCTCAAGGGCTTTTCCAAATAGGCGGCGAGAGCTGGAAGGTGTTTTCGAGTTGGATGTACAGAACGTGGATACCCAAGCAGAATGCCTCGGGATACTGGGTCGGCGAAGGGAACGAGGATAGCCGCCCTTACAGTACCTCGCTGATGATTCTGGCATTCACCGTGCCTTATCGCCAGCTTCCAATTTACCAACGCGACGAAACCGTTGACGAAGAGTAAATCCCCAATTGAATCAGGTTAGCTGGGGGTGGATATGAACATGTCTATCAAAACCAAAAGCCGTCATTGCAAACTGAGTATTCTCCGTAAGGTCATGCTTGTCATGGCAATTCTTGTCCTTGCTTTCATGGTATATGCTCTTATATCGATTAGAACGGGTTCTCGGAGAGGAAGGATCTACCCGACACGATATACTATTGCGTTCATAGAACAAGCCGCCAGAACATATGAAATCAGGACGGGAAAGTTTCCGGATTCCCTCGATGTGCTCATTCAGCCGATGGGTGATCGCCCAGCCCTGCTGGAGAAGAACGTGTTGTTCGATTTTTGGGGGAATCCGATCAGTTATATACTCACAAACGAAACTTTTGTTCTCCGCAGCTCAGGAACTGATGGGGTGATGTACACGGCCGACGATTTGCTCAATCAGTGAAGGAATTCTTATCCTCCGCTATCCGTGTTCAGTAGAAGCGCCGCGATCACCGCCAGAAAGTTTCGACAAAGTTCGTGATTTATGTTGCAAGCGACATTATGTTGCATAGCATCTATGTCGCCTTATTGAAGGGGTAAGCATCCAGCACGCAACATCATCCGCCTCCAACGCCACGCCTAGTACACGGTGAGCATCCTGCATCCTGCGTGTACTCAGATCGCGCTGTGTATTTAAGTATCATTGCTCCATTGTAATCTGGAATAAAAAATCAAGATTACATAATCTGGCTCGAAATACGCACTGAAGAAAACCCCGTGTAATCTTGAATTTATTTTCAAGATTACAACGAATCCATAGCGTGTGGTAGCGTGGATACATTGGCACGCCGTCATTTCGTACGCCTGCACTCGCGAATTAGTAATTGGTAATTGGTAATTTGTAATTTTTTCTCTCTCCAGTCCAATGCGTCAGTTTTCAACCCTGCAATCTCCGCTTGTGTCTTCTGCGTTCGTTTTGGTATCATAGAAAAGTAATTTGTGAACGACGCATCGATGTCTATAAGGAGTTATCATCATGGGAAAACATCTTAAATCAGAAAAGGTCATCCGTCAGGGTGGTTTTACGCTTGTCGAACTTTTGCTTGTGGTCGCGATTCTAGGTGTGCTTGCCACTGTAGCCATCATGAGTACTGCGGGCATGGGAAATGATGCCCGTACCAGCGCAACACGCGCAAGTATCAGTGTAATTGAACAGGCGGCGCAAACCTACGAAATCCGGACCGGAAGATTTCCTGACTCCTTGGATCAACTTTTGCAGCCGATGGGCGAGAGACCCGCTTTACTGGATCATAAGGCCAAGACCGATGCGTGGGGAACGCCGTTTTCGTATAAGAAAATCTCGTCTACGTCTATCGAAGTGCGTAGCGCTGGAATCGATGGAGCGATGAACACGGCTGACGACCTCTTGAATTCTGCCGGAAATGACTGAGGAATTCTGAAATCAGAATACAGAATACAGAATTCAGCATCCAGAATACGGAATTGGTTCTCACTAGGGCCACTTCCCAACTTGAGAGACGCAAATCCTGTGAGAGAACGGACATTAAGCCTTGCCTCTCAACTTCTGACTCCTGTTTTCTGAATTCTGACTTCTGTGCGAATTCAACAAAGTTGAATCGCACCCGAGGTTTCACCCTTGTCGAGCTTCTGCTCGTTGTTGTCATTCTGGGAATTCTGGTCGTGGTGGCGGCACCTCGCGTGGGGCCTTTGCTTGCGGGAGGACAACTCAGGACGGGGGCGAGAGAACTCGCCTCGGTCGGGCGTTATGCCAGAACCATGGCGCTGATGAACCAGACGCCCGTTGATGTGATCCTCAATCAGGGGACGGGGAAAATCTCTGTCCGGGCGCGTGAGGGGCAGACCGCTACCGCACTCGGCATAAGCGATGTGGCGGCGATAACGAATGAGTTAGGCTACACGGAGTCGCTGATTGAAACCAGCGCTCGTCGGCAAGCGTCACTCTCGGGGGGATTCGGTATAGCCACCGCCAAAGAAGATCGCGATAAGACTTCTTGGCGGGGTGGGGACTCTGCCACCAATACGATGGACATTCTTGTCGAACGCGGAGGGCAGGAGATCGTGGCAACGGTTTCCTACGCAGATTCAATTGATATCCAACGCGAAGTTCAGGGAGTGAAATTCTGGTTCGATGGGTATCGCGATGTTGTTGAGTCTCGTTCAGCGTACTCTAAAATTGTTGACGAAGATCGTACGGCAGTTGTGGGTGATGAGGTCGTGGTACGTTATCGGGCGAACGGTACGGTTCGTCCCTACCGGATGGTGGTGCGAAGCGAGAAGGACGAGAACGATTTCATGGTCGTGACGGTCAATTCTGTGGGTTCCGCGAAGGTCACCGATCGGGAGGATGAGTAATATGCATCGATCCAATTCAGGCATGACGCTGATTGAGGTACTCATGGCGACGTTCATCCTTGGGATCTGCATCGTCGGGCTGATGCAAGGACTTGGCGCCTGCGTGGAGGTGTTCAACGCGTCGGCGTTTATCCACCAAGCGGCCAATGTGCTCAACCGAGGCGAAGCGGAATACCCGATGATCGTCAAGACCGATCCCCAAGAAGATTTGGAGGTTAGCCCCGATGGCAATCTAGAGGAGGGATGGACGTTTGAGCGAAAGGTCGATGAAGACGAGGACGAGAACGAAGACGGGCTTTATGTCGTGCGCACGAAAGTTGTTAAGGGAAAAGGCGGCCTTGGGCTTGAGCAGGAATTCGTTCGGCTTGTTTATTTAAAAAAGTGACGGTACTGAAATGAAGAACCCAATACCCAATCGAGATAAGAATAGGAGAGGACACCGCGAGGGCGTTACGCTACTCGAGTTGTTGCTTGCCGTTTCGATTTTGGCGGTAATTTCGGTTGTGGTCACGATGACGATGAGCGTCGGCGTGGAGACATGGCGAGCTGGAACTTCTCTCGCGGACGAGGCGCATCATGCGGATGCCGTTATGGAGCAGGTTGTGATGGCACTCAAGTCTGCCTATTATCCTGAGACGAAGAGTCCGACGTATGAATACGGGTTCACGCATGAAGACGGTGGCGAGGCTCCTGATGCCGAGGATACTATTTCGTGGGTGAAGATCGGGAATTCGTTGATCGGCGAGGATGTTCCGTGGGCGGGATCGGCCCATCGCGTGGAGCTGTTCATCAAAACCGATGATTCGGATGAGGGACCTGGGCTATATGTCAAGGCCTGGCAGCTTGTCGGCCAGGATGAGGAGTTTGATCCCGAAGAGGATGTCGTCCCCCTGCTGATTTCAGATCAGGTCATTTCTTTTGACTGTCGGATGAAAGATCCCGATTATGCGGAAATCGTCGGCGAACCCTACGAATGGCTTGACGAATGGACGGCTAGCAACAGGCTGCCCACGCATGTGCTGGTCTCGATCGCCATTAAGCCGAAGAGCAAGAAGGAGGATCCTCTGGCGTATACGAGGCTTGTGGAGCTTCCGATGGCATCCCTATCTTGGAACCCTATTCAGACCGGCGGCTCTTCCTCGACAGAATCCACGGGGCGCATTGACACTACGAACGATGACAATAACCGGCCACAGCGAAATCCCAGAACGAATCCTCGGGGGCTACCTGGACCCAGCGGCGGCGGCGGAAGAATTCATTCTGGCGGAATTTCGGGCGAGGGCCGAGGTGCCGGTTTCGGAAGAACTCGACCTCAGCGGGACAATAAAAATAATTCAGGCGGTAACCCCCGAGAGTCGACAGGGCGAAGTTCGTCTTCGCCTTCCAGCGGCGACGGCACCTTCAAAATCAATTCAGCGGGAGGTGGGAAATGATGTCGCTTTCTGCTAGAGCTACCTCACGCACGTACTCCTGTGCGAATTCAACCAAGTTGAACTGCACCCGTGATGGCTCTGCTTTGATCATGGCGCTATTTGTTATTGTGGTGCTGTCCATGCTGGTCGGCTCCTTCGGCTTCGAGGCGCATCTCGAAGCGAAGTACGCAAGTTATGCCCGCGATAGAATCAAGGCATCGCAGCTTTCGGAATCGGGTATGGTGCTGGCGGAGATGCTGATGTCGAAGCAGTCGGGAGGGGGGACAATAGACAAACCCGACGATGAAGACCGCTGGTATGATGCGGCGGAAAGACTCAAGCTTGGACAGTCGATTTACGGACTCGTTGAACCCGTTGGCGAAGGGTATGTCGTGCTCGATATTGTTCCAGAACCTGGGCGGTTGAATGTAAATCTCCTGACCGAACAAGACTGGGAAGTGATCCTCGGCAACATTGGTGTGCCAGAAGAATATTGGGAAGATATTATCGATCCGATTTTTGACTGGCTGGATGAGGATGACGTTGCCAGACCCAAGGGCGCTGAAACGGAGGACTACTATAGTCTGCTTGAGCCACCCTACCAATCTAAAAACGGTGCGTTCGATACGATCCGAGAGATGTTGCTAGTGAAGGGGTTTTCCGAGACAATTTTAACGGGTGGAATTTTTGATCCGACCACACTGGAAGGGGAGACCGCTTCCGGCTTGTCGCCTCGGTATAGCCGTTTTTCTGAGACGAATGCGATCTACATTTCAGGCATTGAGCAGATGTTGACAACCTACGGCGACGGTAAGATCAACATCCAATCAGCGCCCTACGATGTTTTGCGAACCCTGCCAGGGGTCGATGACATTCTGGCTCGAGCGATCATGGAAGAGCGAGAAGCGATTGAGGATGAAAAACCGCATCCATTTGCCAGTGTTGAGGATCTTTTTTCTAGA
>JBBQIY010000024.1:0-12154 GCA_038325415.1 Kiritimatiellia bacterium | reverse complement strand
AGTTCAGCAAGCGAGAAATGCAATCGAAACATATTATGAAAAATTCCGTGGAATACCTTTGTCGCCAAGAACGGAAGGAGAAGACTTGACAATCTCGAGACAAACAATTTCTGTCGGAAGAGAAACAAAACTTCAAACCCTGTCCTTCCCTACTGGTTCAAGATACTACACAGAACCATCGCCTGCCGTCAAGCTTTTTTCTGCTTCAATCGATAAAATCACGCTAAGGGCGCAGAGGCAACCTATGGGAGGCGGAGATAATGACGTAGCAGCCATGGCAGCATCCGGGCTCAATTGGGACGTACTGGAAGATCGTGTGCGAGAATGCCTGAGGATAGAACACTACGCATATTCTACGGAACAGACTTATTTAGGTTGGATTAAGCGCTTCGTCGCTTTTAACGGCTGGCGAAAACCGTCAAAACTGGAGGCCAGCGACGTTCGTGCTTTCCTGAAACACCTCGCGATTGAAGCACAGGTTGCGTCGTCGACACAGAATCAGGCGCTGAATGCAGTTGTGTTCCTCTACCGTAAGATCATCAAAAAGGAAATTGGTGACTTCAGCGACTTTCCCCGCGCCCGTATGGGACTACGTCTACCCGTGATCGCCAGTCGTGCAGAAATCAAGGCCATAATTGAACATCTCTCTGGACGCGAACAGTTTCAGGCTAATTTACTCTATGGAACCGGTATGCGAATACACGAGTTGCTCGGATTGCGCGTGCAAGAAGTGCAGTTCGACCAGAACAGAATTGTGGTGCGAGCCTCCAAAGGTGACAAAGATCGATATGTACCCCTGCCGACGCGGTTTTCTGACGAGCTTAGACTTTGGCTAGAACACCGTCGGGCTTTGTACGATGCAGACAAAATGCAGAACATGCATGAGGTGGAGGTTCCCTTCGCTTTAGCCCGGAAATACCCTAGCGCACCGTATGAATGGGGGTGGCAGTATGTCTTTCCTGCCGACAATTATTCGACCGATCCGCGCAGCGGGCATGTGCGGCGTCACCATCTTGACGAGCAATGGCTTCAACGGGCTGTACGGGATGCCGTGCGAGCGGCGGGGCTAACCATTCGTTTCACACCGCACTGCTTCCGGCACAGCTTCGCGACACACCTGCTGGAGGCGGGACAGGACATCCGCACCGTGCAAGCATTGCTTGGACATTCCAACGTCGAGACGACGATGATCTACACGCATGTTCTCAACAAGGGGCCAATGGGTGTCGTTAGTCCAGTGGATACGCTTTGAGAAGTCGCTAGTCGCTAGTGGCTAGTCGCGAGTATCCCAATTCTTAATTCGTAATTTTTCACAAAGGGCCGATGGGTGTCGTCAGTCCAGTGAATACACTTTGACACATTTCATAAATCCCATCTGTGGTAAAAGGCTTAAACACATCGCGTGAAGATCAGTCGGACAAGTCAGACAAGTCGGACTGGTCAGACAAATTCAATCCCTCGGAAGTGTTTCTCCAAATAGGCTAATTCAGCGTCTGAGCTTGTAAAGATCAAGCGTAGTATGGCCTTGGCCAAAATCCGGAATGCTACGAATCTTCTCATAGCGCGCATCAACAGTTTGCCTCAGCGACGCAACAACCTCCGGCTCCATCTTCTCCGTTGTCGGACACGAGACGGCGAACGAATAACCACTGAGTGCCGCGACCTCGGCATGGGTCGTTTCGATCGCCCGTTTCAGGGTTGCCACATTGTGCACCTTGGATTTTTCCGCCGCTGTATCATCAAGCATCGGAAAAATGCTGAACGGCCCCATTTCAAGGCCCGGGATCACCTTCAGACCTGCCTCGACCGCGAGATAGGCATCTTGCGTCAGCACCTGCCCTGTCGAGCCAGCGTTCTCACGCAGCCACGTACCGGCCTCCCGAAGCTTAATCACGTCCGGCGTCGTCTTCATCTGGAACCAGAAGCGATCCTGCCGCACCGTCACCCACGTCATGCACATCGGAGATGCAACAATAAAGAGCAACGAAACGAGTGTCGCTGACCGGGCAAAGATGCCGATTTGCCGTGAAGACGCCGTCGCCAACACGGTCGCCAGCATAACGGATACCGTCGCCGCCGCAAGGGCCATCACCGGTGTTTGATAGTCATCGTACGGAAAAGGAGCCGTAAAGTGAACAGCGGTAACCGCCAAAAATCCCAAACAAGCAAACCACAACGCAGGAGGAATACGACGGACATCACGGAATCCAGCAGCCACGGCAACAATCCCAAAGCAAACCATCGGGAAATACCCTTGCAGAAGCCGCGAGGCAAATCCCGCCCTCAGGATAAGCCAATTGAAAATGCCGCTATCAGACCGAGATGCATGGTAGGATTGTGAGAAAATAAGTCCATGCGGAGCCATGATCGCAAACGGCGCGAAGAGTGCAAGCAGTGTGAGACCCCCGCCCAGTCCGAAGCGAAGCCACGCATATCGATACCCCTCCCGACGGCAGAGCACCAACAGGCCGAACCCGACGACCGCCAGCAGCACACCCAGCGAAAGCCGCGTTCCGGCTGCCAAGGCCAGCAGCACACCGGTGACTTCGAAACGCCACGTTCTTTTGCCGGCAAGCACGAAGAAGGCAGCGGCGATGAAAAGGCCGGAAAGCGAATACGTCTTGGGAATGGCTGTGAAATAGCTAAAAACGGGGCAGCACGCGGTCAGTAACCAGGTAAACAGTGCGGCCATGACGCGACCGCGTTCAGGGGCAACCCGATAGGCAAAACCCGAACAGAGCACGGCAACCAGAAGCCCCATTGCCGAAGTCAGAACTCGTCCGCCGAGCACACCAAATGGGCTCCATAGGGGAGAAAGCGCGGCATAGACATACGGAAGGACGGGTCCTTGTGTAAAGAGAAAGTCGCGATACGGCATCATGCCATGAGCGGTATTCAATCCCGCAAGAAGATACCAACCTTCATCCTGGTTCAGCGGCCCCATGACAATGTTGCAGGC
Organism: Kiritimatiellia bacterium; assembly: GCA_038325415.1. Taxonomy (GTDB): domain Bacteria; phylum Verrucomicrobiota; class Kiritimatiellia; order RFP12; family UBA3636; genus JBBQIY01. The sequence goes on along the minus strand of JBBQIY010000024.1, from coordinate 9,195 downwards.
CGAAAGGATGAATCCGGCAAGCAACGCTACCGAGATCGAGAGTTTCATTTTCCAACGTGATCCAAAAAGGGTTTCAATTCCTTGATATCATATTTCTCAACCAAAATCGAAAAAGGTCCCCATGCACCCATTTTCATGGTCAGAAAAGCTCGGGAAAGCAAGGCTGGACGACTGGTGTCGACAACCGCGGAAAGCACAGCATCGTACATCTCCTCTGGAGTCATCTCAGACAATTTAAGACGATAGCTTGGCACGGTGGTTTCATCTGCATTGTGGAGCGTTCCGATCAATTCTCCGTTCGAATACATCCGAGGCGCGAAATCGAACTTTTTTCCACCGACAGACAGGGTTCGGGTGCCGGGGCTTCTCGTCATGGAAACGCCGACGAGATCCTCGAATGAAGAGGCCTCGACAAATGCGCTCCAAATCAGCTTACACACCTCCATATCCACACCTTCAACACCCTTAGACTCTTGGAAACGGTTTCGCGCGAAAGTTTTCGCCTCTTCAAAACTTTTCGCAACCACCGCCTGATAAATATCCGAAAGAAGCTTCTGTTGCGGAGCAATCGCCGGTGTGTCGTCTTGGTCAGGGGCAATTTCAGCGGCGACCGCAACCGTATTGGAATCTTGCTCTTGCGTGTTGAGGCTCGATTCGGAAGTCTGCATTTCCGTGACATCCGTAGATTTTTGGGGATTGCCGCTATCGCCTTCCCCAACGGGCACCGGATCGATGCGTCCACTCTCCATGGGTTCACTCACGTTATCGACAACAGCAAGACTAGACTCGGACGCCGACGCTGCCGAGACTGCACTCTCAACATTGGCAGCACCGGTTCCTGTAGGCTTTTCAAGACTACGGATACGAACAACAGCAAGGCCGAGAACGAAACCGCCGATCACCAGCACGGCGACGAGCTTCAGGAAAAAACCTGGCTGGGAACTTGTTTGGTTCGCTGGAACAGGATCACCTTCTTGGGTAGCGTACGTTTTCAGCTTGCGAACCGGAATATTCGTCAAACGACTCTTCGAGCGCATCGACGGTGTGCCTGCATCAAGTTCAGCCGTTGACGGCGCAACGGTGCTGAGTGGCGGCACGTAGTTCGTCGATTCCAGATACGGCGGACGCCCCTCTAGGACACGCTGCAAATCCTCGATGGCATCCTGCCACCACTTATACCGTTCCTCTGGCGACTTCGCCATCATCTTCCGGATGATGTGGACAACACCAGGCTTAATGTTCGGGTCAAGCTCACGCGGATTCGTCAACGTGCCAACGCGCTGGAGTTCCAGCACGCGCATAGGATCGGACTCGTCCCCAAAGGGCGTAATACCCGTCACCATCTGATAGAAGAGTGCGCCTGCACTGTACATGTCGGAATGGTAATCGAGGGAGCGAAGGCATTCCACCTGTTCAGGAGAGGCATAGTTTGGTGTTCCAACGACCATACCATCATCGTATGCCAACGGATTTTCTCCGGGCTTTACAAGCGTAGCACTGCTAAAGTTGGTGAGCTTGATCGTATCCCCCGAACCGACGAGAATCGTTTCTGGCTTGATATTACGATGCACAAATCCGCACTGCTTCCAGGCGGAGTCAAGCACCTTGGCTATTTCTATCACGATACGGAGCGCACGTACTGGATCAATTTTCCGCTCCAGATGCAAGATCGACGCGAGGCTCGTCCCGTCTACGTTCTCATAGACAACATAAGGAACGCCTTCCGCAGTTCGTGCAACGTCGATGACCTGCAACAGATTGGGATGACGTATTCGTGAAACCGCACGAGCCACACTCTCGAAATGCTCCGCTTGTGCCTCACCATGTGACGCCAGTTCCTTCATCACCCAGACGGTGACGAGTCGCTCTAACGAAATCTGCAACGCACTCCACACGTAGGCGGTGCTTGTCTCACCATAGCGTGACAAAATCTGTAAACCAGAAATTTCGGGAGCTCCGAGCACGGAACTGAGAGGCACATTCTTCTGGGAAAGGGATGCATTCCCTTCAAATTTCACTGTATCTGACATAACCTAAAAATCCAGATAGGATGATTAAACGGCATAGAATTGGTAAATCGTCGTCGATTGCATGACTTGTCCCGGGTTCAGACGGATGCTTTCGAAACCGGGCTTGTTGGGAGCATCAGGAGCGTGCTGGGTCTCAAGACAGAATCCGTGGCGGGGTCCATACTTTGCCCCACCTTTCCCTCGAGTTCCATCGGCAAGGAAGTTCGCCGTGTAAAACTGGACACAAGGCTCCGTCGTCCAGGTCTCCATCTGCCGGCCACTCTCCTGATCTTCCACGACGGCACAGAGAGCCATCCCGGGCGTCGTCCGGTTGATAAGGTAGTTGTGATCATAGCCACCCGCAAGCGTAATAACTTTCGACTGGCTGTCAAGGCGCTCGCCAATACGGGTCGCTTCGGTGAAATCAAGAGGCGTCCCCACAACAGGAAGCGCCTTGCCCGTTGTCACCAGTGCTTTATCTGACGGCGTGTACTGGTCGCAAAGGATCTGAACAAGATGGTCAAGGACATCGTACTTTCCACCGTTCAAATTGAAATAGGCGTGATGCGTCAAATTCACAACCGTAGAGGCGTCCGTCATCGCCCAATATTGGATGCGCCAAGCATTGCACTCCATCATCGTGTAGACGACTCTGACAAAAAGGTTCCCAGGAAACCCTTCCTCTCCATCAGGACTCAAATAACACAACTCGACCGCAGGTCCTTCTGGAGTTTCAAGCGTACGAGCATCCCACACCTTCTGATCAAACCCTTTGGTGCCACCGTGCAGTGAACACTTCACCCCGTCCTTCTCAGAATTCAAAGCAATTTCATACGTCTTTCCATCAAGCTGGAAAGTTCCTCTGCCGATCCGGTTAGCAACACGGCCGATGAGCGCGGACATGTAGCCGTTGGTATGACACATGGAGGGATCGTCAAATCCCAATAAAACATCCTCGAACACCCCGTTTCGATCGGGCGCGGTGAGTCCCATGACGATTCCGCCGAGATTGCTGACCTTCAGGGTCATACCATTCTTGTTCTTCAAAACAAAAGTCTTGTAGCTCATTTATTTAAAATTCCTCGTGTCATCCTTGCAGACTTCAGTTACCCGTATGAGATCACCTTCAAAATCTTATGGCTGATTTACGTTGAGGATGGTATCACAAAAAGAGGTGACTAGGATACAGTTTTTTCGGAAGGTTCGCGGAAAGCGCGGAAAGCAATTCAACTCTGTTGAATTCGTACGGGAACCAAAAAATAGGATTCAGGAAACAGAAATCGCTTATCAACGAAAGCTGCTAGGGCCTAAGGCATAGAACCTAAAACATTCTTCGACTCCCGCCACAGCATCCGGTTAATCTTGTAATCTTGTCTAAAAACCTTCTTTTTCGCAAGCCGATTTCCATCGTAAAAAATATTTTGCTTGCACACGTTCATCATGCTGTGATATTCGTTCTAGTTAACTCAGGCGAAAAAAGAGAACACAACTGAAACGGATCAATCAGCACAAATGACAGAGCGAGAAGCCTATATAGCACTTAACATGGTGCAAGGAATCGGAGCGGTAACGGTCGCCAGCGGCACCGCGAAGTTCGGTTCGGCTCTCGCTTTCTTCTGTGCAGGGGCCGATAAATTGGCGTCCTTAAGAGGAATGAATCGGGCGTCTGCCGATGAGTTAGCCAGAGCCTTCGCGTCCGTGGATTGGCGTCACGAAATGGAAAAGGCAAGCGAACACAGCGTCTCCTTTCTAACGCCCGTCGATCCCGGCTACCCTCCCCTTCTGAAAAACATCTATAATCCTCCCCTTGCACTCTATATAACCGGCTCGGCGGAATCAATGCTATTTTCCGCCCTTGCCATTATCGGCACACGAGCCCCCACAACCTACGGGCGGGCCAACGCCAAGACCTTCTCCTATCGACTGGCGCAAGCGGGCATTACCATCGTGTCCGGCCTTGCCCGTGGCATTGATACCGAAGCGCACGAGGGTGCGCTGCTCGCCAAAGGTAGAACCGTCGCCGTCGTCGGGAGTGCTCTCGATAAACTTTATCCCTCAGAAAACCGCGAACTCGCACGACGCATCGTCGGTAGTGGCGGTGCCGTGATCTCCGAGTATCCCTTTGGTCGCTCGGCAGATCGGCAGACCTTTCCCATGCGAAACCGGATCATCTCCGGCTTGTCGGGCGCTATTCTTGTCGTTGAAGCGGGCACCGCAAGCGGCACGCTGATCACGACCGACCACGCCCTCGAACAAGGCCGATCCGTGATGGCTATCCCGGGAAGAATCGACAACGCCAGTGCCCAAGGTTGCCACAAACTCCTCAAGGACGGCGCCCGACTCGTCGAAACACCTGAAGAGGTGCTTGACGAATTGCAGTCGCTCCCCGGTCACGCCAGACCATCACCCCAAGCATCATCCGTCGCGATGGATGCCCCACCTTCCAAGCTCCGGCCCAAACCGATGCTCGATGAAATCGAAACGAAAATCCTTTCACTTCTTGAAACAGAAGACATGACACCCGACTCGCTCGTCAATGCGAGCGGCCTGCCCCCCTCGCTTGTCAGCCCACGGTTGATCAGCTTGGAGATGAAATGCCAGATTCAACGTCTGGCAGGCAATGTCCTCCACGCAAGAAAAACTTAAAACTAGGAATAGAACACAATGAAAAAACTTGTTATCGTGGAATCGCCGGCGAAAGCCAAAACAATCGGAAAGATTGTCGGCGACAACTATATCGTTAAAGCATCGGTGGGTCACGTACGCGACCTCCCAACCCATTCGCTGGGAATCAAAATTTCGAATAACGACACCCTCTTCGAACCGGCCTACATCGTATCCGACGAGAAAAAATCGGTTGTCGCCGATCTGATCAAAAGAGCTAAAGAATGCGACGAAATCTACCTCGCATCTGACCCTGATCGCGAAGGAGAAGCCATTGCATGGCATTTGAAGTCGATTATCGAGGGAAGTATGAAAAAAGGGACGGAAAAGACCTTCCGCCGCGTACAGTACAACGAAATCACACCAGCAGCGGTGCAGAAGGCCTTTGATAATCCGAGCGATCTCGACATCCATCTCGTCGATGCTCAACAAGCACGACGCGTACTCGACAGGCTCGTCGGCTACAAGGTGAGTCCCTCGCTCTGGAAGCAGGTCGGCAAAGGCCTGAGTGCGGGGCGCGTACAGTCTGTCGGACTCCGCCTGATTTGCGAGCGCGAGACGGAAGTGACGGCGTTTATTCCAACCGCCTACTGGATTTTCGGTGCAGCCCTGCGGAAACGGGTCGATCCAAAAACCCAGTTTAGCGTCAAATTGCGCCAGATCAACGGCGTTAAAGCCGATGTGAATGACGAAGTGCTAGCCGCAAAAGTAGAAGAGGCACTCTCCTGCAGCACGTTCACCGTTGCCGATCTTAGCACACAGAAAAAAGTTCGAAAACCTTACGCTCCTTTTATTACCAGTACCCTTCAACAAGCGGCGTCGAACACACTCGGCTATTCCCCGAACACGACCATGTCGATTGCTCAGAAGCTGTATGAAGGTATCGAACTCAGCGGTGACGGCCCTGTCGGTCTGATCACCTATATGCGTACCGATTCCTTTTCCATTGCTGACGAAGCGAGACAGGCATCCAAGGATTTCATCATCGGCAAATACGGAGAGGAATTCTTCCAGGCGAAACCTCGCATGTACAAGAACAAGAGTTCCGCACAAGGGGCCCACGAAGCGATTCGGCCGACGGATCCCACACGGACACCTGAAAGCCTCGCCAGCAAGCTCAAGCCGCAGGAATTGAAGGTTTACGACCTCATTTGGAGACGGTTCATTGCAAGCCAAATGGCGGACTCCATTTCCAATATCACGACAGCGAAAATTACGGCATCGCCCGCCAACGGATTCCATGCTATGATGCTCTCCGCGTCGGCCAGCGAAATGGTCTTCACGGGTTTTCTCAAAGTCATGGGCATCGTCAGTCAACCCTCCGAAGACGAGGGCAAAGAAGGCGATGACGACATGCTCGAGGCGCTTCCCCCCCTTGAAATCGGCGAGAAACTCGACCCTGTCAATGTGTCCGGTGAACGCAAAGAAACCAAGCCACCCGCACGATACAACGAAGCCTCCCTCGTCAAGGCCCTCGAAGCAAACGGCATCGGGCGTCCTTCAACCTACGCTTCCATCCTTGCCACCCTCATTAACCGCAAGTACATCATTAAAGAGAAGCGGAACCTCTTTCCAACTGAGCTTGGCACACAAGTCAACGTGTTCCTCGTCACCAATTATAACGACCTCTTCAACGTGAGCTTCACGGCTGAAATGGAATCTCAGCTCGACGACGTAGAAAATCCCGAGTGCAAACTCGATTGGCAGGGGATGCTCGCTTCCTTCTACGAGAAGCTCAAAAACTGGCTGATCGCCGCCAAAGCACCTGGAGCTGATCCTGACCTCGTGTCCGCGGTCCTCGAAAAATTCCAAGAAGTCACAGAATGGGCCCCACCCGCAAAATCAGGGAAACGGATATTCAGCGACGAAAAATTCGTCAATGAAATCCGAGATTCTTTCTTGGGGATAACACCCAAGAAAAAGTCAAAGAAGGCAGACCCTGAGGTAAGCGACGACACTGACGACGCTACGGTAGAAGCCGAGGTAGATTCGGTCCCATCGCAAGGCGGAGAGATTTCGCAAAATCAGCTCCGTGCACTCTTAAACATCTTGGTTCGCTACCGTCCGCAACTCACTGAATTTGAGAGTTTTCTCGGCACCATCGGTCAACTCGAATTATTGGAGGACGAGAAGCTCATGCCACCTCGCGAGAGTACCCTCAAGATTTTTGAACTGCTCGATCAAGCAGGCGTGAGCGATGGCTCCATGAAATTCTACAGCTCGCTGCACGACCAAGTCAAACGCGGCAAAAGGCTCTCCGAGAAACAGCGTCACTACCTCGACCGCATTTTCCTCGACACCCGCGACACCGTCCCTGGTTTTTCAAAAGAGCTGTGTGAAAGTCTCGATATCGTTTACGGCGAGCCCGTACAGCAGAACAACGCTGAGACCGAAGATCTCATCGCTGGCCTTGCAAACGTCACCGCATGGAAAGAACCCGTGAAAAAGGGCCGACGCGTGTATGACGATTCAGAATTCTACAAATCGGTTGCCACACAATTCTCCGTAAAGAAACACCTGTCTGAAGCCCAGATGAAGGTTCTAGAACGGATGTTCTTGCGCTACAAAGACCAAATCCCTGGCGCCGAAGAAACCATTGCGAAACATAACATCAAGCTTCCTGCAAAAACCTCTCGGAAATCCGCAGAATAAATTAGGTATAGCGCACAAATGAAATTTAAAAAAATCTTCAGCTCGTGGATTGTCCCCGGGCTTACTGGAATGATCGCGGCGGCTTTTGTCACCTCGTTCTGGCACGACACTAAGTTTTCTGCCGATACCCGCAGGGGAGACTTCTCTACCGCCATCGCGCAGAACGACGGTGGCGGTAGCGTCCCTTTCGTTTCAGAATTTGAATCCGCCGATACGGATAAAACCTCGGCACCTGACCTCGAGATGTACACAAACATCTCGAAATTACTGTGCGAGAACATGCCGGAGTTACACTTGCTCCACAAGATTTTCGATGAAACGATGTCGATATCCGCTTGGACCAACTATCTCAATTCGCTCGATTACCAGCACGTCTTCTTTGTGCAGTCGGATATTGACGAATTTGAAAAAGTCAAAACACAACTTCCTCTCAAAATGAAAGCAGGAGACCTGACGTTCCCCAAAACAGTTTTCAATCGTCTGCGCGATCGGGTTCGTGATCGCGTCGCCTTTGTCGAGAGCAATGTCACGAACAAAATGGATTTCACCACCGACAAAACCTACCAATGGAAACGCGACGAGTTACCCTGGCCTGCCGATGCAGCGGAACAGGACGAGTTGTGGCGGGGTATGATCGCCAATTCGCTCATTTCCTCGTTGGTTTCGACGACGCTCGCCAGCGAAAAGAACACGGAAAAGAAAAACGAACTCCGTCTCAAAATCGCCACCTATATGCACGGCGAAACCGACTCCACGAATTCACTTGCTGAAGCGGAATTGACCCGAGAACTTGAGAGTTTTGATGCGGCGATCTCGGCGCTTCCTACCCTACCGACCAACGCCACGCTCCGCGCAGAATTCTGCAGAGTCCTCGTGCCCTCGTGGCAGAGTCCAGACGCTTCCACCAACGAGGTGGCTGAAGTCGCAACGAACGATGTGCAACACGTTGCTGAAGCGGCGGACACACCGACGAATCAGGTCATTTCGGCCAGCTTACCCGATGTTGTTGAAGGAGTGGACACACCCACCGACCAAGCGAGTTTCGCCCGATTGCCAGAGATTTTTGCGGCAACCGATGTACCTACAGACCAGGTTATCTCACCCACCGTTCTGGAAGTTATTGCAACAACAGCCACGTCGACGAATCAGGTCATTTCGAGTTCAGACAAGCTCGATTCACTCGTCACCCAGTATGTCGCGGCTGCTAACGGCATCAAGTCCGAAGAGCAGGGCCTCGCCGATGCCGCTGAGAAGACGATTAAAAGCTACCACCAATACTTAAACATTCTCACGGATAGCGATGAGGAGTTTTACCTGAGCAAGTTTTTTAACGCGATGACCATGGCATACGATCCGCACTCTAGCTACCTCTCCCCAACCGCGCAGGAGGACTTCGGAATCGATATGCAACTTTCCCTCCAAGGCATCGGGGCTCAACTCCAGACCGAAGACGGTGCCGCGAAGATCGCTGAAATCATTCCCGGAAGCCCTGCCGAAAGAGATCTTTCGGAAACGCGACTGGTGCCGGGCGATAAGATCATTGGCGTTGCACAAGCCGATGAGGAATTCGTGGACATACGCCACTGGCCTCTGTACAAGGCAGTCCGGCTGATCCGCGGCCCCAAGGGCAGCGTTGTTCGGCTCCAGGTCATCCCAGCGAATGATGCGAATTCTATTAAAATCGTCACGCTGGTCCGAGATGAAATTAAACTGGAGGAGCAGGCCGCATCCTCACGATTAGAAGACGTTACTGATGCCACCGGCGTGATACGCAAGCTGGGGTACATCAAACTACCCACGTTCTACTCCAGTATGAAACTCGGTGCTAATTCCGATGCGACTCCGCGGAGCGCAACCCTCGATGTCGCAC
>JBBQIY010000023.1:0-12402 GCA_038325415.1 Kiritimatiellia bacterium | reverse complement strand
CGAAATAATTCATGTCTCTGTTCTCGTGACACCACGGAAGAAGTTTGCAACTGTGCATAACGTGTTGAGAATCAATGCTGTATTCTGACTCCTGACTTCTGTATTCTTGGTGGGATTCAACTAAATTGAATCCCACCCGCGGATTCGGGATTCCAATATCTCTTTCTTGCTCCTTATTGTAAAATCAACCCAAGAGCGTCATGTCAAACCTCAAGGAGATTCAAGATGCCAGCAATGCTATTCGCATTTTTTCTATGTTGTTGTGTCACGCTTCAATCGGCGTGCGGCGAATCGACTTCTGGCGAGCCCTTCGTTGGCATTCTGCAAAACACGCGTACTCATTTTGCATCCAACTACGACGCTAGCGTCAGAATGGGTATTTTGAGTTTGCATTGGACTCGCTTCGAATCGGTAGACGGCGGGAGAGATGCTGCGTATATTGCAGAGAAGCATGCGGAGCTTGACGCCCTAAAGAAGGCTGGATTTCGAGTGATGCTCGATTTTGGAACCCAGTATGCACCCGCATGGATTGATGACCTGCCGAATAGTCGATTCATTAACCAGTACGGCGATGCGTATTCTGGGGGGATCGGAGAAACGGGTGTTAATGCCGTGTTCAACGGAGCCGTTCGACAAAAAGTTGGCTCGTATCTGGATGCGGTTTTGAAGGAGTTTGGTGGCGAGGTCGAAATCGTCCGGCTGGGCCTCATGCGATACGGCGAAATTGGTTATCCGCATTCGAGCTTCAAGGGCCATGTTAATTCTTATTGGGCGTTCGATGACATTGCCCAAGGCAAGACGAATGGTCTGCCTGCTGGCATGGCAGCTTGCCCCGTGCCGGGGTGGTTGCCAGGGCAATCCAGCGAGGACAATAATGAGGCTCGCCAGTTCGCGAACTGGACGCTCGCCGCACTCCAAAATTACCATGACTGGCAAATTGATTTTGTGGGCGAACGGTTCGAAGGAAAAATGGCCATGCTGTATCCCTCATGGGGAACCCGTGGCAATTGGCTTGAAGAGGCGGTGAAGGGAAATCTACGACGGCACTCCTCCGACGATCGAAGATTTTAAAAAGCGGATCGTTCAGTGATGCTGCGCTTTATTTCACGGAAACGATCTCACCGTGTCCGAGTTTGAGTCGAAGCTCAAACCCTCCGTCCTTGACGGGAAGTGAAATTTTCCGAATGAGGTCGAACGCTTGGGGAGTCTCGATTCCGTCGATTTTAACGCGGACATCAAGATCAGTTCCGATTCGATTAAAGAGAATCAGTCCGTGTGTGCCATCGAGTCTCATGGCATGCGTGACTTCGATTCCTGAAATCGGATTGCCAGTGGCAGAGTCTAGACACTGCCACAATTTACGAACGCCAGCGTCGGCAATGAGTTTGTCGAGACTGTCGGCGAGTGTCCTCGGGTCTGGGATGCAGTCCAGTCGGATGACCTTACCAGAGCCATAGGTTTTGTAGGTTGCGTTCAGGCCATCAAGTTGCACCTTTGCCCAGTCATTGGTGCTGGAGGGCGGCTCGAAGAACACCTCGGCGTTCGCGTCGCCGTATTCATTCTTCGTCACAGCCTTTTCGGTAAGGATCAACGTTCCACCGGCCTCAACGAATTTCTGCAGAATCGACGGAGTGGTTTCGTAGACGGCGTACAAGGAATCGGAGGCGAGCAAAACTCGGTAGGGGCTTTCGATTATTTTTTCGAGTTGTTCTTCAAGTACGATGTCGGCTTTGATGCCGGAGAAAGCCAGAGCCTCTGCACAAAATTCGACCGTGTTTGTGGACTTGATGGCATTTGTCGTAGCGGCAAGACGATCGGAAGCTCGGGAGTAGAGGAGCGCAACGTGGGTATGGGCCATTCGGTTGCTGGACGAGAACAAATCGCCTGTGGCCAAGACATCTTGTTTTGCTTGGCGAATCCCGCCGAAGGCACTCGCGGATACTGCATACGGGTTCAGAAGATAGTCTGGATGTTGCATCGCTTGGCTTTTGCCAGCAGCTTCCGTTGCAATGGAATCGAGGACAGTTTTGGGTCGGCCGCCGTCGGATGGCGTTTCACGTTTGTAGACAATCCAAGCACGCGCATCGCGTTTCCATTTCGAAACAAATGCCATGGAATAACCTCTGGCAAATTGGGCAAGCAGCGTGTTCCTGACGTCATCGGCTGTTCCCTGAAGCGGGATATCGCAGATGACAACGGGTTTTCCTTCTGCCACCGCTTGCATGTACAGGGCGGTAAGAAGAGGGCTTTCCTGTTGTGCCGGTGCGCACAGCATCCGTTGATGTTGCGCAGCTTTGTAGAGGTCAATGCCTTGGCCATGGAGGGTTCGCGGCTGGAAGAATACAACGGGTTCGGGATCTCCAGAAACGGAGGCTACCGTTGCCAGGGCATTGCTGAACGTTTCAGCGAATGCGTCTTCGAGAAATTTCGTGAACGCGACATGTATGTGCGGGTCATCCGTGCTTGTGTTGAACCGGCTTGCTTGATGTGTTGAAGGATATTTTGAATGGAGTGCCTGATTCATAGCCTCGACGTTTTTATAGCGCAGAGAGAGGTGCTTGGCGAACTCGGTTTTCGCGCGTTGGCTCGTTTCAAAAAAATCAGCATGATCGAAGATTCGGTAGGCGAAAGGCTTCGATTGTTGCTGTTGGAAATACTCGGCGGAGACTCGCCAGATCGTATTCCAGAGCGCGCGCCCTTCTTCCGTGACGACACTGTACGGAATGCCGGAGGATTCGCCTTCAAACCAGGCTTCCTCCTTGGGATTCACGCCATCCATGTATGCCATCCAGGCATGGGAACCTTTTTCGATGGCCAGTTCAGCAAGGATAGGTAGCCCTGAATTTAAAGGACGCCGCAAAACATTCATGTTGCGTCTTGGAACCGGTCTAGGACGGAAAATCCGCCGCCAGCTATGTTCCGGTGTTATGCCAAAGGAATCGAGTCCGAGCTTTTGTGCATCAGCGTAATCGGGAAGTGATTCATAGAGCCAAGCAAGCGATTCGGGATAGCCCGTTGTCTTGATCCCAGCATCTTGATCAACGCCCTCCAAGAAAATAGTGCCGATCAGGAATCTGGGCTTGCCACTGACGAGAATGTCACCGCCAGCAATTTTGATAGCAGCGTTTTGCGGAAGCATTTCCCCAGCTTCAGGTGCTGGGATGGCAGGGAAGTCGGCCGCGGAGAGGCAAGACAGAAGTGCCCCTGCCAAAACGGTGGCCATTACAAACTGAGTCGTGTATTTCATCTTGGTCGAACCTCCTCGAGTTGTCATGCTGAACTACTGAGTCATTCCCGCCACAGTTCGGTGTGCGATGTCACGAAGCACGGCGGCGTCTTCGTCAGAGAGGGAGTCGGGTTTGAAAGTAACGTTCCGAACATCCTTACCGAAGAGGGTTTCGAGCCAGACGCATCCGAGCAGGTAGCATCCGCTGTCGCTCGCGTGGAATTTATCTTCGTCATGAAGCGAACGAATAGCTTGTGTGTTTTTCTTCAGGTTGGGCGGAACGGGCTTGCCCCATTTTTTCGATAGGCGCGCCTTCTGGAAAGCATCACCCGCAGGAATCATGCGGAAGTTGTTTTCTGCACAGAAGTCTTGGTACGTCTTGCGGAGCTGTTTATACATGATGTCGGTTCCGAAGTCATGACGACCCCAGAATTCATGATCATCCCGGTAGGCCCACGTCTCATGGACCACGATTTCCGTGTGCTTTGCGTATTTGCGGATGGTCGCGATGAGTCGGTCTGCGTGAGGGTGATATGTTTCGGGCCTAAAGCTGGAAGGGCTTGCCTGCTGAATGGTGACGATATCCCATTTTTTGAGCTTAAGGCATTCGCGGAGACTGAGGTTGCAACCCTTTGTAAACGGGTAGGGAGTGCCTTCTGGATCGTTTGGGTTTTTGTCGAACGCATCGGCATGGATCATGTGCCGTTCAAACGTACATCCACCGATGTAGGCGTTCAGGAGCGTGAGATCGCAGCCTGCTGAAGCGGCGATCTCATTTAAAAACGTATGTGCGTTTCGGGAGAAGCTGTTACCAATAGAGAGTATTTTCATAATGTTGGGGCACGGCATGCTGTGCCCTTACACGACCGTTTTTCGGCTCTTGATCCAGTCCTTCATCTCCGCCATCGTCTTGGTCCACTTCTCGCCATCCCCGATCTGATCGAGGAAAAGGCTGTAGAGGTGGTAAAAAGCGTTGGTGAAGGTCTGGATGCCAGCCATGCGGTCTTGAAATGCGGTCGCGGGATCGTAGGCCGTTTCGGGCTTGGGAAGTTTGAGTCCTCGGAAAGAGAAATCCATCGCATCGATCGTGGCAGCGTACATGGCATCGCCTTGTGCGATGACGAGTTTAACCTTTCGAAGTTTCTTGCCGCATTCAAGGACGGTTTTGGCTTCGCGGCTGATCAGCGGCATACCCTTGCGCAACGCGGTCTCGTGGGCTCCATCGCCTTCGAGGAAGAAGATCGCAGGCCCTTCTAGCATGAACCCCATCGGCGGGGTACCGACACTGTTATCCATTCTGAAGGAGCCGTTCGTCGTCTCCCAGAAGAACCACAGCCACGTGAGGAAATCCATCCCGAGGTTATTGGCGGTAATGGAGATCTCGGGATCGGGAGAAAAGCACTGAGGAGGAATGTCGCGGAAATCGATCTGCTTCAGGCGCATGGCTGCCGTCTCCGGCGTCAGCGCAATCGGGGAGAGACGCGTGGTATTGTTCAAGTTCACGCAGAAGGCATCTTGCTGAGTTTCCGAGAGGGCTTCGGCAAAGATTCGGCTCTTTGCGGTGTCGATGACTACCGGGATAGAGGTCAGCGTCGGCGGCATTTTGGGAAGCATTTCTTCGGAGATACGCTTCTTGATGTCGGCGCGTGTCTGGCGGTTGAGGTAAGGCACGCCGCGTGCCTGCATCTCTGCAAGTTCCTCCATCTTGCAGTAGGCTTTTAGCAATGAATTGGGAATCTTGAGTTCGGCCTTCATTAGTTCTGCGCGAACATAGCCGCCTGAGACGCAATTGTCTTCGTTGATCTCACGGTCGAGAATAAATCGCGGCGAAACCCAGCCTGAAATGGGTTGGGTGCTCAGGGTCTCAATCGGAGGGGCGACGTGTTCAGCAAATTGGGGAACGAGTTCGGCTGGCGTTGTCGTGGCGTCGATTTCGTAGACTCGGTAGGAAATGTTTCCGGTTTCAAATGACATGGGTGGATCCTGTGTTGGATGACGATAGCAGTGTGAAAGATTAGGTGCGTGGCAGGGTGTAGACTCTGCCACACAAAAGGTTAGTTGGCTTTAAAGTTTAGAAAAATACGCTTGTTGGCTTCCTGAATTTCAAGAGTCCATGTGTTTTTGTCGACGCCCTTGGCGAGCTTCAACTTATCGAGATTCTTGGATTTGCCCTTCCAGCCCAGCAAGGGAAAGCTGCCGCTTTTCATGCTCGGACTGGCTTTAGGTAGAACGTAGGTGTCTGAATCGAAGCTGACATCGGTTTCAATGAGGATCGGTTTGATGCCGGCTGGCGTGAGGGCGACTTCGATGCCGTTTTGTTTGTTGACGCTGAGCGATTTCGCCGTGATCATACCTCCGGCGAGGACGATGGCATTTTCCTTGAAATTTCCTTCGCCGCGACCGATGATGAGTGCGCCGACGTTTTTGACTTGGGCACCCGATTTGAGAATAAATTTGTTGTGCTTGCAACTTGCGTTCCATCCGCTTGCGCTTCCGATGTAAAGTGCTGCTCCACCCAAATCCCAGAGGGTCAAACCTAGTTCCCCGCCTACAATTAGTATTGAGTTGTCCGCCGAAACAATCGTTTTATTGCTGCTACCATTGGCACCGACTTGCACGACATCCGTTGAAAATAGCTTAGCGCCATTGGCGAGAATCAATCGGTTACTCTGGCTTGTTCTTCCGGACCCGACGCCGACATTGACCATGCTGGCATTCGTGACGATGGCTCCATCCATGATGAAGATCGAGTTGCCCATTGAGTTGCCGTTTTCGGCATAGCCAACGCCGATTCTGCTGGCGGACGCATTCCATACCGTGTCAGGTCCTTCGATGATCATGAAATTGTTGGTGCTGAGTCCTCCCCGCGCGAAGGCATGACTGACGAGGGCGCCCTTTGATTCAAGTCTGGCACCTGATTTGACGCTCAAGAAGTTACCGCTGTCGGTTTCCCCTTTTTGTCCTCGCAGTTGCCCGATGATGATGGCACCGACATCGCCAACCCTCGCACCCTCGCTGATACTCAGACCATTGTCATGTGCCTCTCCCCAGTATTGAGAATGCCCGATGCGAACGTCGCCTCCGCCTACCGAGGCTCTCGTCGCAGCGCCTGTGAATTCCACACGATTCGAGTTGCCCCAATAGCCGATCGACATGCCGTTGCAAGAAAGAAATGCACCCTCTTTGAATTGGGAGGAATTGAAGCTGTCGCCGCTGCCACCTGAAACCGCTAGCTGCCCAACATCGACCACGTGTGCATTGTCCTTGACGAGGAGGGAATTGTTGTGTGCTTTCGCGTTGCCGTCGAATCGTAGTCCGACATTGATGGGCTTGCCACCGGCACTCAGGGTTGTCTGCCGTTTTTCGCTCGGTGGGGTTCCCGTGATGGTAAAGGTGATATTAGAGGCCGTCTGATAGTACTGCTTTTCGGTGCTTCCGATGGTAAGGCCTTGGCAGAAAATTGAGGAGCCTCCCGATAGTGAATAGTTGATGGTATTGGTTTCGCTCGGCGGCATCATCAACGAAATTGCGCCTGCGTTTGTAAGAGAAGCGCCGTGGGTAAGAGAAAACGGGTATCCATAGACGGTCAGATTGTTTCCCGAGAGATCCCATAGCGAGGGCGCTCCGCTAGTTTTGTCCACACCGGCTAATGAAGCCGTTGCATAGAGGTTAAGCGTCTTTTCTGTATCGGCTGATCCAGTTTTGAGAACTGAGCCGTTCAACAACATCAGCGTCGATTGGCGTGTTTTCCCAACCAGATTTTGGATGGCGGCTTCGGAACCGATAAGCGCAACACGACCGTCCTTGATTTCCAAGGAATCAAGTTGCACTTTGCCATTAGAAATCAAAAGATCTGCCGACCCTTCTTTTGTCAGTCTTCGCCCAATGCCCTCTAGGCTACCATTTATTATAATGTTTGCATTGCTTGCATTGAAAACGGTGTCCCATCCCAACTTGACATCACTCCCGAGTATCTGAGCGTGCTTGGAGCTGTTGACTATAGCTCCTGGGCAAAAGATGTCTTCGAGGATATAACCGTTCGCTTTATCATCGGCCGCCGATCCTCCAAGGACGATGCCGGGAGCGGAGAAGGTAAAAGAACCTGCCGTTTCGGTGAAGGTGAGCGAACCGGCTGCGAACGGGTTTTTGCCACCAAATCCGAACGAGTTTCCTGCGGGTGCATCGAAGATAAACGCTGAGGATACGCCTGGTGTCGGAACGTTGTTAGACTCCCAGTTTCCTGCGTCATTCCAGCTTGTAGTTTTGCCTTGCCCTGTCCACAGATTCGCACGGAGGTCACTTGCGGAAAGCAGAGCTAAAATAAAAAGAAAAAAACCAGCGATAAATACACGCGGCTTATCTAATTCCCTTAAAAAACAATTCACATTCATAGAGTTGCCATTATAAACAACTCTCCATAAAAAAGGAAGGTGAAAACCCTCTGGATGCGAATCGCCGAATCGTGTTAGAATACGTTTCTGAATAAAAGGAGGCACCCATCAACTACAAGCGTATCGCGTTGCTTACCACCGTCTTGCTCGCCGCTGTCGGTGAAGCGTCTGCAAATGAGGCTTTTCAGGCCAAAGGAACACCGGCATTTGACGAAGGTCAACTGTCCGACTTCCGTCTTCTCGGTCAGACTCCGAATGCCGCCTATTCGTTCGTCGTCGTAACCAATCAGCCCTTTAAAGAGGCGATCCGTATTCAAGTGGCGGCTCCGACGCCCAATGCCTGGGACGTGCAGATTCTGACCCCGACTACCACCGTTCCCCTTCAGAAGGGCGACTATATCCTCGCAACCCTTTATGCCCGGTGCGTCGATGCGCCCAGCGGGCTTGGCATCATCAGCGCTTACTTTCAGGGAAGTGGATCTTCCTGGACTGGCATCGGGTCGGAGACCTGGGTTGTCGGGAAGGAATGGAAACGCTTCTACATTCACGGATTGGCAAAAGAGGATTTCGCTCCAGGCGAGTATGAACTCACCCTGCATCTCGGTATACAACCTCAGGCTCTAGAGCTAGGCGGTATCGTGGTCATGAACCTGGGATCGAAGGTGGATATCAATAGCCTGCCTTTTACGCCAATCCGCTACATCGGACAGGAAGTGGATGCACTCTGGCGAAAAGCCGCAGCCGAACGGATTCAGAAGTATCGCAAGGCGGACGTGACAGTCTCTGTGGTTGATCAAGCCGGGCAACCTGTGAAGGGTGCAGAAGTCCACATCCAAATGCAAAGACATGCCTACGGCTTCGGTACTTTTCTGGAAAGCGGGGTGATCACCGGCACCGGTCTGGATGCCGACAAACTCCGCGAGTGGACATTGAAACTCTTCAATCGTTGCACCACGCCGATCTATTGGTCAGACTGGGGATGGGCCAATCCTGTCGAACGTGAGCGGTATCGCCAATGCGCCAAGTGGGCCTTCGACAACGCATTGGCAACTCGCGGTCACTGCATCATCTATCCTGGCTGGGAATTTCTGCCATTAGCCGTCAGGAAATTAGAGGGGGATCCGCCCGCCCTCCGGAAAAGACTGCTGGAGCAGGTGGTCGAAGTCACAGAGGCAACCCGTCCGTTCCGATTTAGGGAATACGATGTGTGCAATGAACTGCGTAATTTGAAAGAGATCCACAACCTGCTTGGTCGCGAGGCGGTAGCCGAGTGGTTCAAGGTGGCTCGCGAGCATGCGCCTGACTCTCGCATGGCCATCAACGAAAATACTATCCTAACTCGCAGAGGCATAACCCAGGCCGAGCAGGACAACTACGCGGAATGGATTCAGTACTTGGTCAACCAGGGGCAGGGGCCCGATGTCATCGGTATGCAGGCTCATTTCGACGAGGCGGTTACCGATCCGGAAACGGTCCTGCGCATCCTCTCCCGATTCGAAAAGTTCGGTAAACCGATTCAGATCACCGAGTTCGACCTTATTACGCGTGATGAGCAAGGTCAGGCGCAGTATACCCGCGACTTTCTCACGGCCGTTTTCAGCCATCCCTCAACTGAGGCCTTCACAATGTGGGGCTTTTGGGAGGGACGGATGTGGCAGCCGGTCGGTGCCATGATCCGCAAGAACAGGGAACTGAAACCGAACGGACAGGCTTATAGGGATCTGGTTTTCAAAGAATGGTGGACGGATGTGCGTTGCACTACGGACGCGGATGGATTATGTTCCATCCGAGGGTTCAAAGGTGATTACAAGATTATCGTTACTGCTGACGAAAAAGAAACCGTCCGCGAGTTCAAGCTCACAAATGAAGCTGCACGAATATTCGTCACCTTGGACAAGGTTGACGCCCGATAGCGACCCGAGCTATCACTTATTCGAATAACCGATTGTGCCGCCGTTTTGTTTGAAGATCAGATAAAGGTAAGCATGCAAATCAATAAAGCCCGACCTTGTCGGAACAAACACTTGTTATGTGCCTTAGCATGCGTGATGGCTGTTTTTGTTCTAGCGTCCAGAGGAGAGGAGCATTCCATGGCAACGATTAAACCAAGTTGGTCTCAGGAGCATCCTGTGATCGCCTGCACACCCGACGAGATGTCGCGTCTGCGCGCGGCTTACCAAGGCAAGGATGAGTCGCACGGTCCTGTAGCGGACATCGTTAAGTCTGCGGAGAAGGCACTAGGGCAACCGATCATCTTCCCGCCCCGTGGGGGGCAGCATAACCAGTGGTATCAATGTGA
This sequence comes from Kiritimatiellia bacterium, assembly GCA_038325415.1. Taxonomy (GTDB): domain Bacteria; phylum Verrucomicrobiota; class Kiritimatiellia; order RFP12; family UBA3636; genus JBBQIY01. Next base: position 2,486 of record JBBQIY010000023.1, on the reverse strand, counting down.
CACGTGTCAGATAGCTCTGAAGACGGTTGATGCCACGCACCACCAGTGTCCGAAGTGCAAACGCGTTTACGAAGGAGAACCTTACGACGATGTGGTATTCAGTCGTGTTCATAACGAGAATTTGAAACGCCTCTACGATACAGCGTGGGCTTATGCGGTGACAGAGGATATGAGATTTGCGGACTTTGCGCGTCAGGTTCTTCTCGGCTATGCAGACCGCTATAGACAGTATCCGTTTCATTCCGGCGGTCGGGGGCAGTCAAACTGGGACAAGACGGCGGGCGGCCATCTCTTCGAACAAACCTTGAACGAGGCTTCGTCTTTGGCCACGCGGATTGCACCCGCCTACGATCTGATCTATGATGCACCCGTCATGACGAGCAGCGACCATGAACGCATCCGCGAGGGTCTCTTGATCCCCATGCTTGAGAACATCGACAAGAACAAGGCGAGACAAAGCAATTGGCAGACGTGGCACAACGCGGCGATGCTCTGGGGTGGAGCTGTTCTGCGCGATGACGTATGGGTGGAGAAGGCGATCTGCGATCCTGAGAACGGTTTCTTTCGACAAATGGAGATTTCCATCACCTCTGACGGCATGTGGTATGAAAATAGTTGGGGATACCACTTTTATACATTACAGGCTATGGTTGAGATCGCAGAAGGAGCACGGCGCCTGGGAATTGACCTTTGGCAGAATCCACGGTTTAAGGCCATGTTCACCTTGCCTGTAAGGTATTCCATGCCGGATGAATCCTTGCCACGCTTTGGGGATGACGTGAACACCCGGCTGAGTTCGACCCGTCGCTACTTAGAGTTTGCCTATCATGCTTTTGGAGATGAATCTATGTTACCCTTCCTCGCGACGAAGCCGACATGGGACTCGGTTATGTTTGGGCGAGATACTAAAAAGACTAGCGCGGCAACGGCACTGGACTCCGAGGTGTTTGCCGGCGCAGGACACGCCATTCTTCGTGCGACCGGAGATAAAGAATTGGTAGCGGTCATGACCTTCGGTCCTTACGGCGGTTTTCACGGTCACTTCGATAAACTGAGTTTTATTTTCTTCGGGGTTGGAACGGAACTTGGAGTCGATCCTGGCCACGCTGCCAGCCAGGCCTACCGTTTGCCCATTCACAAAAATTGGTACAAGGCGACAGTCAGTCACAATGTCGTCTTGGTCGATGGTTGTTCACAGGCAGGGGTATCGGGGGCGCTGAAGTCTTTTACTGTCAATGAAGCTTACACTGCCGCATTGGCGACCTGCGATGATGCTTATCCGGGAACTCGCAACAAACGGCTACTCGTGCTCACGCCGAGCTATTTACTCGTCTTCGATACGCTCGATTCGGAGACAGAACGACGTTACGATTGGCTGTATCATAACCGCGGCCAAGACGCGATCTGCGATGCTGCCACGACGCCAGTAGAACTCGACGATGCATTTCCCGGCTCAAAATACATCGCCAATAGCCGAAAGGGAATGACTGACGAGATGATTCGGGTTCAGTTTAAAAACAAGGACCTAATAACTCACGTGACGATGGCTGCTGAACTGGGAACCGAGGTGTTGGTAGGCGATGGTCCTGGCGCTTCCATCGATGACCGTGTTCCCCTGACCATGATCAGCCGACATGGGATCCGGGCTCGTTTTGCAGCCGTGCTTGAGCCCGTACACGATCCCAAACTCGCCACCGTTACCGGCGTCCGAATTGTGGATGATGACAACACCATCCGCCTTGAAGTCTGCCATGGCGATGTGACGGATATCATTCTATTGGATGATAAGGATCACGTATACATTGTGGAGGAGTAACGATCAAGACAGCGTCAACTGAAGACAATAAAAAGCTACTAAGCGAAGCAGAACGAAATCGAATCATTGAACGGGGGAGGAAGCAGAAGTTTTCGATGAACCGGAAAAATGCCGTTCTCTGGAGTGGGCAGAGGTTTTGTCTGGTGTTTGGCGTAGTGCAGTTGTTGGGATACGTCAGGTGGTGAAATTCGAATGGACTCACGCCTTTCTTTTTTCTCTGCCTTGGTTTCTTGCTGCTTTCCTCTATCACGAAGGGTGGGAGCGATACAAGGTCCAGTCAATTCTAAGGCAGTATCTGGACGAGTTTGACGCCCAATAGCGCACCTAGATCACATATTCGAATATGTGATCTAGGGGATGGTGCAACTTGTGGCAGTGTGGAGACGTTCCCCCAGTTGATGGTTAGGAATGGTCGCGCGTATCTCTTTAACTCTTTCATATCACATATTCGAATATGTGATTTGGTGACGGCGCAACTTGTGGCAGTGTGGAGACGTCGCCTCGGTTAGTGGCAGTCGGCAGTGTGGGATTGGGTGGGATTCAATTTAGTTGAATCCCACCAAGAATACAGAAGTCAGGAGTCAGAATACAGCATTGATTCTCAACACGTTATGCACAGTTGCAAACTTCTTCCGTGGTGTCACGAGAACAGAGACATGAATTATTTCGC
>JBBQIY010000022.1:0-12517 GCA_038325415.1 Kiritimatiellia bacterium | reverse complement strand
CTATTCACGGACAGACCCCCGAAGGTTTTGATCACATTATCGACCGAGCTGGGAGTCATAGCGTTAAATTCGATGAGCGACAGAACGTGTTTGGTAAACCTGACGTGATTCCGCTTTGGGTCGCCGACATGGATTTCGCCTCACCGCCAGCAATTACAAAGGCACTGGCCGAGCGGGCCCGGCATCCCCTCTACGGCTACACATGTTTTCCCGAAAGTCTGTATGAGAGCGTTATCAACTGGATGCAGAAACGTCATGGATGGACCATCAAGCGAGAATGGATTGTTCTCTGTCCAGGAGTAGTTCCATCCTTGAATGCGGCCGTGATGGCTTTCACGAATGTTGGAGACTCCGTCATCGTACAGCCTCCCGTCTATTTTCCCTTCTTTTCGGCGATAACGAATAATCAGAGAAAGATCTTGTCCAATCCGCTGCGTTTGGAAGAGGGTCGATACACGATTGACTTTGACCATTTGGAGCACTGCGCACAACAAGCAAAGCTCATGTTGCTCTGCTCTCCACACAATCCAGTTGGGAGGGTTTGGGACAAAGAAGAACTGGTCCGTCTGTTAGCCATCGCGGAAAAACATGATTTGCTGATCGTTTCCGACGAAATCCATGCCGATTTAATTTACCCCAGCAACAAGCACTTCGTTACGGCTGCGCTGGCGGAAAATCCCGCTCGTGTGATCACGGCCGTGTCGCCAACAAAAACGTTTAACATTGCTGGGCTCAATCTTTCTGTTGTCATTATTCCCGACGAAAAACAACGTGCGAAGATGACTCAGGTTTTTGACACTTTCCATGTCAGCGCCGCCAACCCTTTCAGCATCGTTGCCTTTGAAGCAGCCTATCAAAAAGGGGAGCCTTGGCTGGAAGCGTTGTTGGAATACTTGCAAGGCACCCTAGACTGCGTCGAAGCGTATCTTACTAAGCATTTGCCAGCAATCAAGCTGATCAAGCCGCAAGGCACTTATCTTTTGTGGCTTGATTGTCGTGGACTGAACATGACTGATGCGCAACTCAAGCACTTCTTTATTCACGAAGCCGGCATAGGTTTGAATGCTGGGACACAATTCGGAAAAGTGGAAGGAAGCGGATTTATGCGATTGAATATTGCATCACACCGTGATACTATCTTAACAGCGATCAAGCAAATCGAGCATGCAGTAAAAACTTATAAAGTTGGGCGCGATAGCAACTAACGAGAAGCACTACATCCGAAAAGATTATTCATCAGCTTAAAGGAATCTAAAATATGCCAACCCGCACTCTACAAACACACAATCTAGGCTTCCCGCGCGTAGGCGCAAAACGGGAGCTCAAGCGTGCCCTAGAATCGTTCTGGGCTAATCAAATCACGGAGACGCAATTGCGGGAAACGGCTAAAGCAATTCGTGCTGCGAACTGGCTACAACAGCACGCTGCGGGCATCGATATGATCCCTTCTAACGATTTCAGCTTCTACGATCAGATGCTCGACATGTGTGCATTGCTGGGAGCAGTGCCGGAACGGTTCCAGTGGTCTGGCAAGTCTGTTGATCTTGCCACCTACTTCGCAATGGCGCGCGGAGCTACGGAGCAAAAAAACGATGGAACGAAACATCCCCCAGCCGTCGCACTGGAAATGACCAAGTGGTTCGATACGAACTACCATTATCTCGTGCCGGAATTGCGACAGGGACAGACTTTCCGTCTTGCTTCCACAAAGCCCTTTGACGAATTCGCAGAAGCTCTGGCGCTCGGTATCCGCACTGTGCCGGTGTTGATCGGTCCGATCACGTTTCTCAAGCTCAGTAAGACGCGCGAGCAGAGTGGGTTTGACCGCTTTTCGCTGCGTCAGCAACTCATTCCGATTTACATCGAGGTCTTGCGTCGTCTTCAGGCTCAGGGTGCAGAGTGGGTGCAAATCGATGAACCCGTCCTTGGCCTTGATTTGACACCAGAGCTACGCGCCGCGCTACGTGCTGACTACCAGCAAATCCGCGATGGCGTGCCGGGATTGAAGCTGTTGCTTGCAACGTATTTTGGAGACATGCGCGATAATCTTTCCACCGCTTGTTCCTTGCCGGTAGACATGATTCACTGCGATGCCGTGCGAGGTCCTCAGGAACTAGACTCATTGCTGGCCGCTCTGCCAGCAACGATGCGGCTTTCGCTCGGCGTGGTAGACGGTAGGAATGTATGGCGCAATGATTTCGATGCTTCTCTTGTTTTGATTCGGAAAGCAGAAACGGCAATCGGACGCGATCGACTCGTAATTTCGCCATCTTGCTCGTTGCTGCATGCACCGCACAGTTTGAAAGATGAGAAGAAGTTGGATCCCGAAATCAAACAGTGGCTCGCCTTTGCAGAAGAAAAGTTGGAAGAAGTCGCTGCGCTCGCCCAGTTCGTGGATGGAGATGAAGCCAATGCCACGCTGAAAAAAAATCGTGAAGCCATCGCGAGCCGTCGGCAGAGTCCGCTTATTCATAACCCATCTGTGAAGTCGAAGGTCGATGCGGTGGTAGCGAAAGACCTCAAGCGAAAAAGTGTTTTCTCTGCACGTTATGCGATGCAACAAGCGCGGTTTAATTTGCCCGTCCTTCCGATCACTGCAATTGGTTCTTTCCCCCAGACGAAGGAAGTGCGCTCCGCCCGTGCTCGTTTTAGGAGCGGTGATCTTTCCCTCGTGGATTACGAACAATTCCTGAAGGACGAGATCGCAGCGTGTGTTCGTCGTCAGGAAGATATCGGTCTCGACGTGCTCGTGCATGGTGAATTCGAGCGCACCGATATGGTCGAATATTTCGGTGAGCAGTTCGCCGGATTTTGCTTCACCGAAAACGGGTGGGTGCAGAGTTACGGTTCACGGTGCGTGAAGCCACCCATCATTTTCGGTGATGTGTATCGACCTCATCCCATCACGGTGCGCTGGGCGGAGTTTGCCCAGTCGCTCACCCGTAAACCGATGAAGGGAATGCTCACGGGTCCGATAACGATTCTCCAATGGAGCTTCGTTCGCGATGACCAACCGCGTCGCGAAACCGCCAAACAGATTGGCCTCGCCTTGCGTGATGAAGTGCTCGATCTCGAAGCCGTGGGTATCGGCATCATCCAGATCGATGAGCCTGCCTTACGTGAAGGGCTTCCGCTCCGCCGCGCTGATTGGGAAGCGTATCTGGCGTGGGCGGTCGATGCGTTTCGTCTCGCGGCCGGTGGCGTCCGAGACGACACGCAGATCCACACGCACATGTGCTATTGCGAATTCGACGATATTTTCAGTAGCATTGCCGCGCTGGATGCAGATGTGATTTCTATTGAAACCTCTCGGTCTAATATGGAGTTGCTCGGCACGTTCGGGCGGCTCCATTATCCGAATGCCATAGGACCGGGCGTCTGGGATATTCATTCGCCACGCGTTCCATCGGCGGAGGAAATGCTCGGTCTTCTTCGCGCCGCGATCCACGTGATTCCAAAGGAGTTGCTTTGGGTGAATCCCGACTGCGGTCTTAAAACGCGTCAGTGGGAACAGGTTGTTCCTGCGTTGAAGAACCTTGTGGCAGCCGCGCGTGCTGCTCGTGAGTGTTAAGTATAAACCGAAAGGAGTATACATGAGCGAACAAACGAAACCTAGTCAGTATAAGGTAAAACTCAAGAAGCGCTTTCTGGTAGCCGAAGGCACCATTACGCTTCAATTAGAAGAGCCAGCGGGATTTGTCTTTCGACCAGGACAATAGGCTTGAATAATCCTTCTCAACCACCTGCTACCGTGTTCACCATCGGGCATTCAACGCACCCGATTGAGGAGTTTATTCAGCTACTTCAGGCCCATGATGTGACGCGTGTGGCGGACGTGCGGACGGTTCCGCGCTCCCGACATAATCCGCAATTTGACCGTGATGCTTTACCTGCTTCGTTGCAAGCCGCAGGAATTGGTTATGTTCATCTGGCGGGTCTGGGAGGGCTACGTCATACGACTAAGGATTCCATCAACACGGGCTGGCGCAACGCCTCTTTTCGCGGGTACGCCGATTATATGCAAACGCCGGAATTTGAAACGGCGTTGAATGAGTTGATTGGTTTGGCGACTCAAGATCGCGTTGCGTTAATGTGCGCGGAAGCCGTTCCGTGGCGTTGCCATCGCTCGCTGATTGCCGATGCGTTGTTGGTTCGTGGAATTCTTGTAGAAGACATCATGAGCGCGACACACCGGCAAGTTCATACACTTACACCTTTTGCTCAGGTTACGGGTACGCATATCGTCTATATGGAACAGGAGATTTGAATCCAAAAAGAGCGGTAAAAGAACCCTGTCATGACTTTGAAGCGGCAAGCTTAAGTGTAGCATGTGTCGACGGAGCGGATTCTGCGGTTAGATCGTAGCCTTCCCATCAGGGGCTTAAAGCTCCGCTCCAGCGATTTGAGTACAAGCCGCGTTCATAGCGAGACAGGTTTCGCGGGTTAGCGCATCATCGCCGTTATTCGTATTCGCGCGCAAACTGTCACTGGAAAGGATCAGAAGTCGACCTTGAACGCAAAGATCAAAATAACGCCCATTAGGCTTGAAAAGCGGGGGAAAGCCATTTGGTTTTATCAAGATGACATCGCCAACGGGTGCGTCAAGAATAGCTTTTGCAATTTCGCGTTCACCGGGTGAGATGAAGGGCGAAACGAGAACTACGCCCTGTGTGGCCTCCGCAAGAACCTTGTCTTGCAGGGTAGCAATTTCAGCAGGCGTGGCTTTCCGTGAAACGCGAATGGCGCGTTTCTCTGGGCGATCAAGAAGGAATCGGTTACCGTAACCGTCCCACTGCTGCCCGGAAGGGATTGCTGCGTGGCTCATGTTGATGACCGTTCGGAACAAGTCGGGATGCGCTTTCTTGAGACAATAACGGCGCGGATTGTCCATGATGTAGCGTGTAAAGGCTGGCAATGTACCACGACGCCAAACACAACGGTCGTTATAGCCGGGGCTCCAAAGCGTGAAGGCAGGATTATTATATTGTTTGCGGAACGCGCTCGTGCATTGAGACTTGAAAGCACGAATGGCAACGCCGAGAGGTTCTTCCATACGCTCGGTCACGTGGAGAATACCGTGCAGGTGGTCGGGCATAATACACAGCGTAGAGACGGCTATTTGAGGATAATCTTCTGTAATACGTTGCCAGTGGTTGTAAACAAGCCAACCCTCGGGGGTAAGTGTCGAGGCATTGTTTTCACAAATTGCAAATAACGGACGCCGTTCATGCGTAGTAATGGTCACCATGTAGAATGCCGGTGCATGGTAGTCTTGAAATGGTGATCGAAAAATCATGGCGAGGATAAAGCCCGCGTGAACGCGGAAACTACTACTGGATAAGCTGAACGAAGAAAGGCAGATTGAAAAAAGCTTTCAGCCGTATCAAACATATCGATCCAGTTGCAGTAACGGCGTTTACGCCGCATCATTTGAGCAATTTTCATATTTGCAGCACCCAGTTGAAAATATCCCGCAATCAGCTCCCCCTGTCAATTGATATTTTACCGCTCAGCAATATTTAAAAGAGTGCTACAGTTCTTCTGCCATGCGGCGGAATTTTTCGTGCTGTTCCTGCGGCACAAACAGCCCGCCGGTTGTCCAGACAATGTGCGTCGCCTGCGCGAGGTGAGCGGTCAAATCATGGCGACGAAGGTAGTTGCGGCCGGCATCGGAGGTGCAAAGCAATTTCGGTATGGCGCATCCAGCGGCGGCAGAGGGTTCGACTTCGAGACCTTCTGTTTTGTACATGGCGAGTAGATACCGATACAGATCGCGATCTTCCATCGTACAACAGCCACTGAGAATCGGTTCCATAAGTTGGCCAATAAAGCGTGATGGAGTCGAGACGGCGAGTCCATCGGCGTCCGTTTTGAGCTTGAGTCCAAGGCTGTATATCGAGATGTCTGAGTGCTGCCCGCTGAGCATGCCGAGTAACATGCACGGGGCTTGCGTGGGTTCGACGAAGAAACTATGCGCCGCATCACCAAAAACATGCCGAGCCGCGAAGGCGATGCCCCCCGGCGCGCCGCCTACACCACAGGGAAGATGGATGAACAGCGGATGTTCGTGATCGACAACCACGCCTGCGTCGTTCAACTGGCGCTTCAGGCGAGGCACGGCGCAAGCGTATCCGAGGAATAATTCGATGGAGTTTTCGTCATCAATAAAGTGCTTGTGCGGATCATCGGCTGCTGCCGCTCTGGCGACAACACAGGCTGCCGTGTAGTCGCTGGCGTACTCGACGACACGTACCCCACGTTTGCGTAGACGCTCTTTCTTCCATTCCTTCGCTTCTACTGACATGTGGACTGAAACTTGAAAGCCGAGCGCAGAGCCAGCGATGCCGATGCTCAAACCGAGATTGCCCGTGCTACCGACGCTGAGTTCATAGTCCTTAAACAGGGCGCGCGCTTCGGCACTCGCCAGCTTGCGATAGTCATCTTGCTTGCTCGTGAGCAACCCATGCTCAAGCGCTACACGTTCGGCAAAGTGCAGCACAGCGTAGATACCGCCCCGTGCCTTGATCGAGCCCGCCACGGGTAAGGCATGATCGGTCTTCACAAAGAGACGGCCGGAATTCGGCGGCAGGATCTGTTCGGCTAGCTTAGGCGCAGACCGTAGCGGCGATTCGATGATGCCGCCTGAACGCTTGAGCTCCGGGAAAAGTATTGCTAGCAACGACGCAAAGCGCTGCCAGCGGGCTTCGGCGTCGGCAATGTCGCCCGCGCTGACGGGTAGGGTGTCCAGACAGGATGCTGCCGGTTGCCACTTCGGGTTAATCCATAGAAAAAGCTCCTCCTGACGCAAGTGACGATAGGCCGCATCACAGACATCTTTGTCATTAGTCAAAGTGCCCACATCGCAGCACCGTTTTTCATCAAAATTGTTGCGAGACAAATTTCCTTGTTGTGGCAGTTTCATATCGCTCACTCCGTAGAGACAGGATCCTTGATCTTATTGAGCGCCGCCTTGAGCGTATGCCAAACCAAGGTGGCACATTTGACGCGCAGGGGAAATTGCGAGACGCCAGAAAAAGCCGCTAGTTTTCCGAGTGCTGGCTCGCCTGGTTTCTCCGCGTGAGGAACGCCGGTAACGACATCATGGAAATTCTCGAAGAGCGCTTCAGCCTCAGCGCGCGTTTTGCCCTTGAGCATTTCTGTTAACAGGGAAGCCGATGCAGTTGAAATCGCGCAACCGTTGCCTTGGAAACTGATGTCCTTGACTCGGTCGCCGTCCATCCCCACGTAGATCGTGACGTGATCTCCACAGAGTGGATTAAAGCCTTCGGCACTCAAGCTATCGCCCTTGAGCACCCGGCAGTTGCGTGGACTCTTACTGTGGTCCACGATAATATCTTGATAGAGATCGCGTAGGTCAGACATTAGCAGAATATCTCCTTAACTTTGTTGATTCCTTTCACGAGCGCATCGACTTCTTCCAGTGTGTTGTACACGCCGAAAGAAGCTCGCGTCGTCGCCGAAATGCCGAATCGTTGCATGACGGGTTGCGCGCAGTGATGTCCCGCGCGGATCGCAACCCCTTCTTGATCGAGGATGGTCCCGACATCATGTGGGTGTACCCCATCCATGACGAAGGATATTACGGCGGCCTTCTCCTTAGCCGTGCCGATGATACGCAGGCCTGAAATTTCAGCGAGCGCCTTCGTTGCGTAAACGAGTAGCGCGTGTTCGTGAGCCGCGATGTTCTCAATCCCGATCACGTTCAAATAATCGATCGCCGCTCCGAGCCCGATTGTGTCGGCAATACTCGGCGTGCCTGCCTCAAATTTGTACGGCAGGTCATTGTAAAGTGTCTTCTCGAAGGTAACCGAACTGATCATATCGCCGCCGCCTTGGTAAGGCGGCATTTTCTCCAGTAGATCAGCCTTGCCGTACAGCGCGCCGATGCCGGTTGGCGCGTACAATTTATGACCCGAGAAAACATAAAAATCGCAATCGAGTTCCTGCACATCGACCTTTACGTGCGGTAGCGCTTGCGCTCCGTCAATCAGAATAGGAACGTCTTTTTCGTGCGCTAAGGAAATAATTTCGCGAATTGGATTCATCGAGCCAAGGGCGTTAGAGACGTGGGCGATCGCGACGAGGCGGGTGCGGGAGCTGAAGAATTTCGGAAGTTCTTCGATCATCAGTTCGCCGGAATCATTGATCGGGGCAATCCGCAAAGTAGCGCCAACTTCCTCGCAAAGCATTTGCCATGGAACGATGTTCGAATGGTGCTCCATTGCAGAGATCAGGATTTCGTCACCTTGTTCAAGCCTCGGTTTGACGAAACTTTGCGCGACGAGGTTGATGCCCTCTGTTGCGCCACGGACGAAAATGATTTCCTTCGATTCTTTCGCATTCAAAAATTTCTGGACCTTCAGTCGCGCACCCTCGTAGCTCTCCGTCGCGCGACGGCTCAGCTCGTGCACACCACGATGGATGTTGGCACAATCGGTCATGTAAAAATGGCTGATGGCATCAATAACAACCTGCGGCTTTTGTGTGGTGGCCGCATTGTCAAGATACACGAGGGGCTTCCCTCGGATCTCTTGCTTCAAGATCGGAAAATCCTCGCGGATCCTCCAGACATCGAATTCCGATGCTGAGGGCAGGCTGATTTTAGAAGCCCCGAAATTAGAAGTTGTTTTCATGCTTTGTTGTCCTTTCGTGTTTTCGATAACTTCTGGAACAACAGAGCCTCCAACCGGGTGCGAACCGTTATCCAAGTCATGGCATCGAAAACCTCACCCGCAAATGCGTACGTCAGCAGATCGCGAGCAGCCTCTTTGCCGATTCCTCGGGAGCGCATATAAAACATCGCATCCTCGTGGAGCTGGCCCACCGTCGCGCCGTGCTTGCACCGGACATCGTCGGCGTAGATTTCGAGCTGCGGTTTTGAGTAGATCGCCGCATCTTCGGAGAGGAGCAGATTCGGATTGCTCTGAAACGCGTTCGTCTTTTGCGCGTCTTGCCTCACTAAAATCTTGCCGTTAAAAACGCCGACACCCTTATCGGCGAGAATTCCTTTGTAGAGTTCTTGGCTATTGCCGTTCGGCTTGGCGTGGTCGAGCGTCGTGTGATTGTCAATATGCTGATGCCCTGTTGCGACGAAGAGACCGCCAAGAATGCATTCTGCTCCTTCGGCATTGAGCGCGACATCGACGTTGTTTCGCGTGATGGCTCCACCGAAACAAATGTTGTGGGAGAGGAGGCGACTACTTCGCTCTTGCACCGTCTGCAACGTGGCGATGTGGAAAGCTTTTTCGTTCTCTTGCTGCAATTTGTAATGCTCAAGGGCCGCGCCATCGGCGATCACCACCTCGCTGACAGCGTTGGTGAAATGGACGTCATCTCCGATACTCAGATAACTCTCGATAATGGTCGCGCGACTATTGGCTCTGAGGAGGTACAGATTGCGCGGATGCGATACCACGGGTCGACCTTCTGGCATGCCAATGAACACAACGAGAATCGGCTCTTCTAAAACACAGCCCTTCTGAACTTCGACCAGCGCGCCATCCCGGAAGAGCGCCGTGTTTAGTGCCACGAAACCATGGCCCTCAGGCCGCGCGTATCGTCCCAAATGATCTTCGAGTGTTTTCTCTTTGCTTTTGAGTAGCGGTGCGAGGTTGGTGATTTTTACCCTTCCTGGCAGCGTTCCTGTTGACGAAAGCTCTTTAGAATAAAAGCCGTTCACAAAGACGAGACGGGTGCTGCACTGGAGCTTGGTGAGTTGCTCGCGAGCGACGCGCTCGCGCGTCAAGCCCCCGATAGTTTTCTCTGCCGGCTGGAATGAGCCCTCCACGATCGGTGTGACGTCCGTGTATTTCCAGTCTTCGTCATGAGTTGTGGGGAAACCGAGTTCCGCAAACTCATCCATGGCCGCCTCACGCAGGGTACGCAACCATGGTGCCTCATCAAGGGTCTCCTTGGTGAGTTTAGCGAATTGGGCAAAGTAGGCGTCCTGACCTTCTTTTATCCCGATCATTAGACCTCCTCCTGCGCCGCGGAGGCGTCGATGTCCGCGTAGCCTTTCTGCTCGAGTTCGAGTGCCAGCGATTTGTCGCCGGATTTCACAATGCGCCCGTTGTACATCACATGCACAAAGTCGGGCACAATGTAACTGAGCAGCCGTTGATAATGGGTGACCAAGATGAACGCGCGGTCTGGGCTGCGCATGGCGTTCACGCCATCGGCGACTGCCTTGAGCGCATCGATGTCGAGGCCAGAGTCCGTCTCGTCGAGAATCGCCAGCGTCGGTTCCAAGACCGCGAGTTGGAAAATTTCGTTGCGCTTCTTTTCGCCGCCGGAAAAGCCGACATTGACGGGACGGTTCAGTAGATCCTCCGTCATGTGGAGCATCTTGATCTTCGCCTGGATGAATTCGAAGAAGTCCACTGCGTCCATCCGGTCAAGGCATTTATGGGCGCGGATGCTGTTGAGCGCGGCGCGAAGGAAGTACGTCGTGCTGACGCCGGGGATTTCTACGGGGTATTGAAACCCTAGGAAGATGCCTTCGGCGGCACGCGTTTCCGGATCCATTTCGAGAAGATCCTTTCCTCTAAAGGTAACAGATCCTCCAGTGACTTCGTAAACTTCGCGGCCAGACAGTACATGAGCCAACGTACTTTTTCCGGAGCCGTTCGGACCCATGATGGCGTGAACCTCTCCAGGCTTGATCTCGAGGTTAATGCCTTTGAGGATTTGTCTTTCGCCCACTTTGGCTTGTAGATTTTTTATAGTTAGCATGTGTTTATCCTACACTTCCTTCGAGACTGACGCTTAATAATTTCTGGGCTTCAACGGCGAACTCCATGGGAAGTTCCTTAAAAACTTCCTTACAGAATCCGTTTACAATTAAGTTTACCGCTTCTTCGGTCGAAATGCCCCGTTGCCGGCAATAGAAAATTTGGTCATCGCCGATCCTCGAGGTGGTCGCTTCATGTTCCACCGTCGTGGTAGCGTTTTTCACCTCGAAATAGGGGAATGTGTGCGCTCCGCACTTGTCGCCGATCAGCAGGGAATCGCACTGCGAATGGTTTCGGGCATTTTCGGCGCTCTTCAACACTTTCACAAGCCCGCGATAGCTGTTCTGACCGTGACCAGCGGAGATGCCTTTGGAGACAATCGTACTCGTGGTGTTTTTTCCGATGTGGATCATCTTGGTACCCGTGTCCGCCTGCTGGTAGTTGTTCGTGACCGCTACCGAGTAGAATTCGCCGACGGAGTTATCGCCGATCAGCAAGCAGCTTGGATACTTCCAGGTGACGGCGGAGCCTGTTTCGAGTTGTGTCCAGGAGATCTTGGAGTTTACGCCGAGACACTTCCCGCGCTTGGTGACGAAATTGTAGATGCCGCCTCGGCCATCTTTGTCGCCCGGATACCAATTCTGCACGGTGGAGTACTTGATCGACGCATTGTCGAGCGCGACCAATTCAACAACGGCTGCGTGCAACTGACTCTTATCGCGGATTGGCGCCGAACACCCTTCCAGATAGCTCACATGAGCACCCTCTTCTGCGATGATCAGCGTGCGCTCGAACTGTCCTGTATCCTGTGCGTTGATTCGGAAGTAGGTCGACAGCTCCATGGGACAACGGACGCCCTTCGGTATATATGCGAATGAACCATCACTGAAAACAGCGGCATTCAGGGATGCGAAAAAATTATCCGTGGGCGGTACAACCGATCCAAGATACTTTTTGATGAGCGCCGGGTGTTCTCGAACGGCTTCCGAGAAAGAGCAGAAAATTATGCCTTGTTTCGCCAGTGCCTCGCGGTAGGTGGTGCCCACGGAGATACTATCGAAAACTGCATCGACGGCTACTCCTGCCAACTTTTCTTGTTCTTGCAAGGGGATGCCCAGCTTCGCGTAAGTTTCGAGCAACTTCGGATCGACGTCCGCTAAGCTTTGTGGACCGGCCTGCTTCGTCTTTGGACTGGAGTAATAGGCCATGTTCTGGTAGTCGATGGGCGGGTAGTGAACCTTGGCCCACGTTGGCTCCTTCAGGGTCTGCCAATGGTGATACGCTTTCAGACGCCATTCCAGAACGAATGCAGGTTCGTTCTTCTTGGCAGAGATCAGACGGATGACATCCTCATTTAATCCACGAGGAATCGATTCCGATTCGATGTCTGTTACGAAACCGTATTTGTACTCTTGATCCGTAAAGGATTTGATTTCATGGTTGGTGCTCATGCTAAATTGTTTTCCTTATACCAATTGATCGTCAACTAAAGGTCTTGGTTTGCGATATAGATTCTAATTGTTCCTCCCTGAAGGGATTTCTTTGTCTTAGGAGCTTTCCACGGCTAAAAGATATCACATGGTGATACTTTTCGTCAATATTTTTGTTTTTACAACCGCGCCGCCGGGTGGGCGTCAACATAGTTTGACGCCCACAGGAGTCAGAAGACAGGAGACAGGAGTCAGAAGTTGGAAATCAAGCACTTACACGGAGTTAGACAAAATAATTCATGTCTCTGTTCTCGCAACACCACAGAAGAATGGCGA
>JBBQIY010000021.1:0-12621 GCA_038325415.1 Kiritimatiellia bacterium | reverse complement strand
TGGGGTCATTGGGGTCATTAGTGTCATTGGTCAGTGGGGTCATTGGTTAGTGGGGTCATTGGTTAGTGGTTTAGAATCGACTATGAGCGAATGACTATTGACCAATGACCATTGACCATTGACCATTGACCAATGACTATTGACCATTGACCAATGACTATTGACTAATGACCATTCCATCGCTGGGGCCGATGGACTTGATGTAGGCGTTTAACATCTTTCCAAGTTGAATGATATCTCGTTCAAATGTAGCGAAAATCTCCTGCGAAATCAGGTTGCGTTTGACCGCTTTTGTAAGCCAGGTCTTCGTCTCGAAAAGGGATCCTCGGCTGTAGTATCCAAACTGCTTGTTCTCCTTGAAGTGGAAACGTCCGAATCCCTCGCTCAGATTAGCTGCAATCGAATCTGCCGCCCTCACGAGCTGCTTCCCCACGGTATCTTTCGCAAAGAAATCCCACGACGCCACCTCGCCCCACACACGCTCTCCGATGTCCATGGCGATCCGGTAAACATCCAATTCTTCTAGGTTCATAATTTCTCCTTATGATGGCCAATCGTTAATGACTAATTTCCAATGACTATTGACCAATGACTATTGACCAATGACTAATGACCAATGACTAATGACCAATGACTAATGACCAATGACTAATGACCAATGACTATTGACCAATGACTAATGCCCAATCTCATACGCCGGCGGTAGCCCCGCTCTTCCACGCAATTCGTTAACTTCCTTTTTCAACTCGACCATCCGCAGCTCCCGATCCACCATGGCCGCATTGAAGCGCGTCAATTCTTCGTTGGTCGCCAGGGTCGCCCGCAAGGCGACCTCTGCCTTTTTACGTTCGGTGATATCGCGCTCAGTCATGGCAAACATTTCCACATGCTTAGCCTCGTCCACCACAACCGCAGCCGTCAGCCAGATTTCCAGAATGCGGCCATCCTTCGTGCAGCGTTGCGTCTCAAAGGAGGCGACAAGGTCCCCGGTCAGCAGTCTCCGCTCCATCTCCGCGAGTTCGGGCACGCGGTCGGGGGGCGTAAGCTGGCGCATGTTCATCATCAGCGCCTCCGTCTCACACCAGCCGTACATGACCTGTGCACCGCGATTCCATGCCTGAATGTTTCCGTCCAAGTCGAACAGGATCACGGCATCGTTGGAGTCCTTCAGGACCGTGGCAAACCTGCGTATCTGCTTCTCAGCCCGACGCAGGTTGGTCACGTCGTTCAAGGTCACCACGACACCATCCATCTCACCCTTCGGCGTGTGGTACGGGATGACGCGCACCAAGTAGGACGCCCCATCGGCGTGCGAGACTTCGCGCTCGATGACGGACGCGTCGCTGGCGACCGTTCGGGCATCGGCGGTCAGGTCGTAATCGATGAAGTTCAACGACAGATCTCCGAGCGGCCGGCCCACATCCGAGGGGATCAACTTGATGACCCGCGTGGCGGCCGGGGTGAAGCGCTTGATTTTCAATTCACTGTCTAGAAACAGCGTGGCGATCTCCGTAGACTCCAAGAAGTTAGCCAGGTCGTTGTTGGCCGTGCCCAGCCGCTCGATCTTGTTCTGGAGCTGGCTGTTGACGGTGGCCAACTCCTCGTTGACCGACTGCAGTTCTTCCTTGGACGTCTCCAACTCCTCGTTGGTGGATTGGAGTTCCTCATTGGTGGAAACCACTTCCTCGTTGGCGACCCGCAACTCCTCGTTGGAGGCCTGAAGTTCCTCGATGTTGGATTGCAGATCCTGCTGTGTGATCCGCAACTGATCTTCGAGTTGCCTGACAAACGTCTCGTTCTCGCCCGCCGCAATGGGGATGATGCCGAGAGCGGTCGTGAGCCGCGGCACGTCCTCGAAGATGACCGCCAGCAGCGGTTCCCCTGGGGGTTGATGCCACGCGAGCGGCACGACCGTCACGCGGGCAAACGGCGAGCCCTCCTCTCCCGCGAGCGGAACATCGCCCAAGGTGACGGTTGCGCCTTCGGTCACGGCCTTGTGCATGGCCACGCGCAGTTGCCTCGACAACCCCACCTTGGCCATGTCCAGCAGGTTCAAATTGGGCTCGGTCGTAGGCAAATCAAGGTACTTGCCCGTCTGTCCATGAAACTGAAGAACCTGCCCCTTGCGGTCTGACAGCACCACGGCCGCGGCGAAGTGACTCAGGATGGCTTGACGGATCATCTCTCCGTAGGAAGCCGGCACGGGAGGGCGGCCCGCGGCAGGGGCGACGAGGGCGGTCTTCCGCTTCGTTCCCGGCAGGATTGGCAAGTTCAGGGCGACAGTGTGGGGTAGCGCGAGGCGACGGTAGATTCGGGCCTTCTTCGAGACCGTCTCGAACAAGTCGTCCTGGCGGCCGATACTCTCCGACTTGCCCTGAAAAAGATAGCCGCCGGGGTTGAGGGCAAAGTGAAAGAGCGGGATCAGTTTCTCCTGCGTGTCGGCGTCCAGGTAGATGAGCAGGTTGCGGCAACTGAGAAGATCCATCTTCGAAAATGGAGGGTCGGCAAGCAGGTTCTGGGTGGCGAAGACGACCGAGGTGCGAAGCATCTCGCTGACGACATAGCCTGTGTCCTTCCTGATGAAAAATCGGTTGAGGCGGTTGGTTCCCACGTCCGTCGCGATGCTCTCCGGATAGAGTCCCGCGCGGGCAAACTGAAGTGCCTCCTCGTCGATATCGGTAGCAAAGACCTGGATGGCACCGTGTCGGTGAGCGGTAGCCATTTCTTCCAACAAGAGCATGGCCAGGGAATAGGCTTCCTCGCCGGTGGAGCAGCCGGTTACCCAGACCCGTAGCGGTTCGTCCGTTGGCTTGGCCTGAACCAGCGGCACGATGGCCTGAAGGCGGAGTTCCTCAAAGGCCTCGGTGTCACGGAAAAACGACGTGACGTTGATGAGCAGATCCTGGAGCAACTGACCCGCCTCGTCTTCATGCTCTTGCAGGAAGACGAGATATGATGCCAGGTCGGAGATACGATGCAGCCCCATCCGGCGTTCGATACGCCTCACGATGGTGCTCATCTTGTAGCAGCGAAAGTCATAGCCAACCTTGGTGCGCAGCAGGCTTAGAATGTCGTCGATGCCTTCAGGTTTGTCCGGCGCCTCCAGTGCGACGGCGGGCTTTCCCCCCTGGACGTAGGGGAGAGAGAGATAATCCATCAGAGCGGCGGTTATCTTCTCCGGCGGGAGCACAAAGTCGACCAACCCTGTGGCCACGGCACTGCGCGGCATGTCACTGAATTGCGCGGTCTCAGGATCCTGCGCAACGGTTAAGCCACCGTTGCCGCGAACCGCCCGCACGCCCAGCGTTCCATCCGATCCCGCACCCGAGAACAGGATGCACACGGCCCGTTCCTGCCGGTCTTCCGCCAAGCTGCGGAAAAAGAAGTCGATCGGCATTCGGATACCGTGTTGCAGAACCGCTTCGGAAAGGTGAAGCGCGTCACCGCGTATCGACAAGTAATGATTGGGAGGAATGACGTAGACGCTATCGGGGTTCAAGAGTATGCCATCCGTGACTTCGACCACGGGCATCTGTGTGTATTGGGCGAGAATTTCCGTCAACATGCTTGCGTGGGCCGGTGCCAAGTGCTGAATCACGACGAACGCGGCGCCCGTGTTGGAAGGCACGGTGGTAAAAAACGTCTTGAAAACGTCTAACGATCCTGCTGATCCCCCGATGCCGACCACCGGCATCTGGGCAGAGGTTGTCCCTCCCTGATCGGATAGCTCCGCTACGGATTCCGTATCGCCCCCCTGTTTTTCCTCGGTATCCTTACGCGTAAATCTCATGTTCACATATTCCCCCGAATGGTTGACCACCGCGACATCCCTGTCCTTGTAATCCAGCCCGCAGGATAAGCTGGAACTCCTTCGGGATAATTTACACCCAGAGCCCTGAAAAATCAATCCCCTTTCACATCCCCATTCGCTTTCGCGGGTAATCGCTCAACGCCTGAGGGTCTTATTTTTCTCAACCGTCATCGTTTCGCCCAGACCATTATTGTAATCTTGTCTATTTTGTTCAAGATTACGGTGAAGCGGTTGCGTGTGGAGGAGTGGACACTCTGCCACGCCGGCTTTCCAGCCGCCGCCGTTTCGCTCCGACCATTATTGTAATCTTGTCATTTAGTTCAAGATTACGGTGAAGCGGTTGCGCGTGGAGGAGTGGACACTCTGCCACGCTGCCTTTCCAGCCGCAGCCGTTTCGCTCCGACCATTATTGTAATCTTGAACTTTTTTTCAAGATTACGGTGAAGCGGTTGCGTGTGGAGGAGTGGACACCCTGCCACGCCGGCTTTCCAGCCGCCGCCGTTGCCCCTCAACCCAGTGGCACCTACCGCTATCCGATAACTTACGTAGGAGATTTCGCTGCCACATCTGAGGGTTTTTCGTATTCTCCACGCGAGCACTTTAGTGTAACATTATCACCAATGAATCGCGATCTGGACGGGAGCTCGGATGCGCGAAGAAAGTTTGCGTCGAAGCATGAGACTGCCGGATGCCATTGTTGAGCGCCTGCGGATGCGGTACGGTCTCTATAAACGGGAGGCATATTGTGATTCGGATATTGCTCGTAGAGGACCATGAAGACACTCGTCAGGAGATGAAGTCGATCATCGATGGACAGGAGGATCTGACGGTTGTTGAAGAGGCAGGTAGCGGCGAGGAAGCCATCCTTGCGGCGGATCGAACCCTGTTGGATATAACCTTGATGGATATCGCCCTCCCCGGAATCAACGGTGTCGAGGCCATGAAGGCCATTTTGGCCAAGCACCCCACTATCAAAGTCCTCGCTCTATCCAATTTTTCCGGACAGTCCTTGATCCAATCCGTTCGGGATGCAGGGGGACTGGGCTATGTCCGCAAAGACCGAGCCTTCGACGAACTTATTCCGGCCATTCGCAAAGTGGTCGCGGGACATCTGTCCTTTGGCGAAGCAAGGCCGAGACAGGGCTAGTCGGTCGCTATTTGATGCGCACAATCACGAGATCAGACGCCTCGGGCGAACCGTTTTTGTCGATTTTATACTGCGTATCCGTCCGATAGAGTTGTGTGCCTTGTGATAGCAGTTCTGCGACGAGGCCATAAGGGGCGATCTCTGACATCTTGCTTTTGTCGTACTCAAAACTGAACGCGACAGGAAAGCCGCTGAATGCCGTAAGGGTCTGCTCGGCAAGCGTAGGGCTTTCGCCACCGGCCGTGCAGAGCGAAACGAGCTTCACCCGAATCTCGAACGTCGGCAGGATCGTCATGCGCTCCATGCAAGAAACCGTGCCAGAAATCGTCTTCATCTCGGGTGGCTTAGGCTGAAGCACAATCGCTTTGCCCCCGCCCCATTCTCCACCGCAGAGGGGGCAGTGTGCACACCCTGCCACGAAGGCGAGAAGAAAGACAAACGATAAGGACAGCAAAACGTTTCGTCTTGCGAAGAAGGTGGTCGGCATTCGTTGCGTGATTTCAAGAGGGCTCGCTTGGGTATCCATTCTCGATTCAACCTCCGAGTTCGGCAATGTATCGCTCAGCGGCGAGGGCCGCTGCGCAACCCGTTCCGGCGGCCGTGACCGCCTGCTTGTTCGTGCGATCTTGCACGTCGCCAGACGCAAAAATCCCCAGTACGCTGGTGATCGTTGCGTTGGCCTTGATGTAGCCTTCGGCATCGAGTTCGAGTACGCCGTTCGCCCAGGCTGTCGAGGGGGAATGGCCGATTGCAACAAAAACACCCGAGACGGAAAGGTCAGAAAGCTCACCGGTGAGTTTGTTTTTGATTCTGATTCCGATGACCGTCTTTTGCTCAACGCCGAGGATTTCTTCGGGAATGCTATTCCAACAGACTTTAATCTTGGGATTCGAGAGTACACGTTCCGCCATAATTTTCGAGGCGCGGAATTCGTCACGTCGGTGGATGACCGTGACATTGGAGCAAATTCTGGCAAGATAGAGCGCATCGCCCATGGCGGTGTCGCCACCGCCCACGACTGCAACGCTTTTCCCCTTAAAGAAGTTTCCATCACAGATGGCACAACCGGAGACGCCGCGCCCGGTGAGCTTCGCCTCGGAATCGAGTCCAAGCTTTCTCGCCGTCGCGCCGGTGGCGATGATGAGTACCTGCGTCTCCACCGTGCCACCCGCCATCAGTTCGACCGCATGGGACTTTTCGCCTGGTTTGATGCCAACCACTTCATCCATCAGAAACCGAGCACCACATTTTTCGGCCTGATCCCGCATTTTCGCGATGAGTTCGTTGCCATCAATTCCATCTGGGAATCCCGGAAAGTTCTCGACGATTTCGGTCTGCGTGAGCTGTCCACCGGGGCTCATGCCGTCGATGACGACAGGGTCTAACCCCGATCTCGCGGCATAAATTGCAGCCGTCAGGCCAGCGGGGCCGCTCCCCGCGATGATGATCTTCTCCATTGAAATTCCTATTCTGTTGCTGCGGTTTGCGCCGCCTTCAGGTGTAACGCAGCACTTCATCTGCCGTCGTATGGCCGTCGAGGACGTTCAAGATTCCGTCTTCGCGCATCGTGCGCATACCGAGTTCGCGTGCTTTCTCTCGGAGTGTAAGCGTTGGTTTCCGCTCGGCGATCAGGACTCGGATCGGATCGCTAACGCGCAAGTATTCGTAAAGTCCTTTTCGTTTCTTATAACCGGACTGGTTGCACTTGTCGCAACCGGTTCCGAAGTAGAAGGGACGCCCTTGAATCTGTTCGGTCGTGAGGTCGAACCGCTTCAGCAGTTCTGGGGTTGGCTCGTAAGAGCGTTTGCAACTTGTGCAAATCGTACGCACGAGACGCTGTCCGAGCACGGCCTCGAGCGTGGAGGCGATCAGGTAAGGCGCAACGTCCATGTCGACGAGTCGGGTGACGGCACCGGAGGCGTCGTTGGTGTGTAGCGTTGAAAAAACGAGATGTCCCGTGAGGGAGGCTTGAACGGCGATCTGCGCTGTTTCCAAGTCGCGAATTTCACCGACCATGATGATGTCAGGGTCCTGACGAAGGAAGGCTCGGAGCACTTTGGGGAAGGTATTGCCCTGAAGGGGATTGATCGGAACTTGGACGATT
The DNA here is from genome assembly GCA_038325415.1 of Kiritimatiellia bacterium. Classification (GTDB taxonomy): domain Bacteria; phylum Verrucomicrobiota; class Kiritimatiellia; order RFP12; family UBA3636; genus JBBQIY01. Next base: position 5,559 of record JBBQIY010000021.1, on the reverse strand, counting down.
CCATCGATGTCGTATTCGACCGGTTCCTCGGCCGTGAGCAACTTGTTGCCTTCCTTATTAATTCGGCGCAGGCACGAGTAGAGGGTGGTGGTCTTTCCTGATCCAGTAGGTCCGGTAACGATGATGATGCCGTTGGGCTTCTCGACATCTTCGCAGATGGCCGTAAAGACGTCCTCGGGCATGCCGAGGTTTTCGAGATCGAGGGATACCACGGAGCGGTCGAGAACTCGGAGCACCACGGATTCGCCGAATTGAGTAGGGAGGCAAGAAACACGGAGATCGATTTGTTTGCCGCCGACGGGGATCTGAATACGTCCGTCCTGAGGCAGGCGTCGTTCAGCAATGTTGAGATTGGCCATGACCTTGATACGCGAGATCACGGGTAGCGCGAGGGATTTAGGCGGAGGCGTCATTTCATAGAGTGCGCCATCCACACGATACCGGATATGGAATTCTTTCTCGAAAGGTTCGAAGTGAACGTCTGAAGCTCGCGCGTTCACGGCCTGAAGCAAGACGAGTTGGACGAGACGGACGACGGGTGCTGAGGCGGAGGCGGAGGCAAGTGCCCGTTCGTCGATATTCTGCTCATCGGTAATGCCGATTTCGCTCATGTCGGCTTCGAACGCTTCGATCCCAGAGAGGAAGTTGTCGACCGCCGAAGAGTCATCTCCATAGTATCGGGAGATACAGTCGAGGATTTCGCGATGGCGTGCCAAGACGAAGGAGACTTCCTTTGACAGCACGAAGTTCAGTTCGTCGGAGACAATCGGGCTTGGGAGCGAAGAGGCGGCCAACTTAAGCGTCGTCGGGGTTGCCTCGAGAGGAACCACGCCGTACATTCGGGCGACGCTTCCCGGTACTGATTTAAGTACGTCGGAAGAAATATCGATGCCGAGAAGAGCCACGACTTCGCATCCGTTGTAAGCCGCCATTGCGCCCAGCAGATCGTCTTCAGCCAGATAACCACCGTCGACGATGATGTCGCGTATAGACTTACTGGTGCGGGTCTGTTCCTCGATGATTTCGTCGCAGGCTGCATCGTCGAGGAAGCCGTTGACATAGGCGACCTCGAGAACTGGATCCATGTGATAATTGGCTTCGTTCACTGCATTCGTCCTCGTTATTTCTGCTTTCCGCCACCCATCAGCTCTTTGATCTTCTCAAGCTGGGTGTCGACGTCTCTGGACTTCATCACGATCTCATCGTAGCTAATACGCCCAGCCATGTAGAGGCTGAGGAGATGCGAGTCAAGTGTTTGCATGCCGTACTTAGCACCGGTCTGGATGTCCGATGTAATGCGGTGGGTGTTGCCATCGCGGATCATGGCCGCGATGCCCGGTGTCATCACCATGATTTCAAAAGCGGCGCAACGTCCTGGCTTATCAATTCTGGGCAGCAGCAATTGCGAGATCACGGCCACAAGGCCGACGGAGAGCTGCATACGAACCTGCTCTTGCTGGTCAGTCGGGAAAGCGTCCACAATACGGTCAACCGTACTCGCGGCACCTGTCGTATGCAACGTAGCGAAGACGAGATGTCCCGTTTCCGCCGCCGTGATCGCGGCCTGCATCGTCTCCAAGTCACGCATTTCACCCACGAGAATGACGTCAGGATCTTGGCGCAGGGCTCTGCGAAGCGCCTCTTTGAAGGACGGCACGTCGGAGCCAAGCTCGCGCTGCGTCAGAATCGACTTCTTGTGATTGTGATAATATTCGATAGGATCTTCAATCGTGATGATATGGCAAGAACGATTCTCGTTGATGAAGTTGATCATGCTAGCGAGCGTGGTCGTCTTACCCGATCCTGTAGGCCCCGTCACGAGAATCAGACCTCGGGGGCGGTAGAGCAGTTCGGTGATTTGGGAGGGCAGACCGATTTTGTCCAAAGGCAGCATCTTGTTTGGGATCTGGCGCAACACGGTAGCATAATGCCCCTTGGTCTTGAGCACGCTCACACGGAATCGAGCTTGGTCGCCAAACGCGAAACCGAAGTCAGCACCGCCATTCTCCTGAAGCTGCTGCTGGTTCTCGGGCGAGGTGATGCTTTTCACCAAGCGTTCGGTATCCTCGGGTCTGAGTATGTTCAGGTCGAGGGGATGCAACTCGCCGTGGATTCGCAATATGGGGGGGGCTCCGACCGTAATGTGCAGATCCGAAGCTTGTTCATCAACTGTCAGTTGCAGGAGCTGATCCATTCCGTAGACTTCTTCTTCTTCCATGTTAATTTTCGTCCCCCATCGTGACGCGAAGGATTTCATCCACCGTCGTCATGCCAGACAAAACCTTTCGAATTCCGTCCTCACGAAGCGTGCGCATGCCCATCTCCCGGGCTCTGATACGCAACTCGCGAGCACCATTGTTCTCGAAAATCATGCGCTGGATTTCATCGTCGATCCTAAAGATCTCGAAGATACCCTTGCGCCCTTTGAATCCGCTTTGGTTGCAACGCATACACCCATGTCCGCGATAGAGCTGGGCATTGGGATAATCGGCGGGGTTCAGCCCGAGGCTACGCAGCTCCATCTCGTCGGGATCGTAGGCCTCTCGGCACTCGTTGCAAATCGTGCGGACGAGGCGCTGGGCCATGACCGCGCGTAGCGAGGATGCCACCAAGAATGGCTTCACGCCAATGTCGAGCATACGGGTAATCGCACTGGGCGCATCGTTCGTATGGAGCGTTGAAAACACAAGGTGACCCGTGAGCGCGGCTTCGGTTGCGATCGAGGCTGTCTCCAAGTCTCGAATTTCACCGATCATTACAATGTTCGGAGCCTGACGAAGAATCGCGCGCAAAGCTGCAGCGAACGTCATGCCGATATCGGCGTGGACGTGCACCTGGTTGATGCCGGTCATCTGATATTCGACCGGGTCTTCAACCGTGATGATCTTGCGATCGGGCTTGTTAATCTGCCCCAAGCAAGCATAAAGCGTGGTGGTTTTGCCGGAACCGGTCGGCCCCGTCACCAATAAAACACCGTCGGGTAGCGTGATGAGATTCTCGAACGTCTGCTGGTCATCGGTCATGAACCCAAGTTCTGGAAGACCGAGCGACAAGTTCTGCTTGTCGAGAATACGCATGACGATGCTTTCGCCGTGACCTGTCGGAACGGTCGAGACACGGAGATCCAATTCGCGGCCCTTGACCTTGATCTGAATACGGCCATCCTGAGGCGTGCGTTTTTCCGAAAGCTTCATGTTGGCCATGAGCTTAAAGCGTTGCAAAATCGCACCCTGAAGGCGGCGCGGAGGCGGTTCCTGCGCATGCAACACACCATCGATTCGGTAGCGGATGCGGAAGGTTTTCTCCATCGGCTCGAGGTGGATATCGGACGCGCGTGCGACGAATGCCTTCATGATGATCTGGGCGCAGAGCTTCACGATCGGTGCATCGGTCTCACTCGCATTCGACGCGCCCAACTGATTCTCAAGGCCAGAATCGGCATCGCCGCTCGAACTACTTCCGTCCGCACCGATTTCTCCCATCAGCGCATCCATTTCAGAAATGTCCTGATCAGGATAAAGCATCGCAAGCGCGGTATAAATCTGCTTCAGCGGAGCAATGACACCTTCGATGTCTCGGTTGAGCGCATAACGTAACCCATCCAAGGTCTCGAAATTCATCGGATCAGCCATGGCGACAGTCAGCGTCTTTCCCGCTTCATAGAGAGGAACGACCTTGAACTTCTTCGCCAAGTCGCCGGAAAGAAGCCCCCGGACGGCTTCGGTGAACTCGACCTGAGAGATGTCGACGAACTCCATTCCGAAAGTCTGGGCAAGCGTGCCAAGCACTTGCTCTTGAGAAAGAACGCCGGTGCTGATCAGAATATCCACGGTCGATGCACCATCACCGGTGACCTTCGAGGCCGCCGTTTCCGCATCATTTGCGGTTAATACCTGATTTTCCAGCAGGATTTGAAGCACATATTCGTCGTTAGAAGTCACGGTATCTCCACTCAAAAAAACAGCTAACCGCACCTGAAGCGGCTTTGTCAGTAATGTATCATTTTTCGTGTGAGGCCGCCACAGAAAAATTCGTAAGCTAAATCTTTAATCATGACTCGGGATGCCTAAAATTCAGGCACAAAATTCAGGATTGACAAAGTCTTCACCAAAGAAGTATAAGGTGTGAGTAGTCGCAATCAATCCTATTTCAAAAGAAGGGTAAGGTGTGAAGTGTGTCATGACTTCCGTACACGATGCCACAAATGGCTGGAGCCTTGCTCTCAAAGAGGGTAGAACAGTCTTTTTCGACAACGGTGTTTCCGTGGAACTGTATCCGGGGAGCAACATGACAAAATGTGAGATCGTGAACAATATTGTGTTGAAAGCGCAATCGTTCGTTCCACTCGGTTCTAATATTCGGTTGTCGATGTTTGGCGATTCGACAGGGATTAAGACTGTAACCATCAAACACAGGGACAAAGATACGAATGTACGGAGACTTTGCTGGGGAACTACACCTAGTCAACACGTCTCATGGCGCAACGAACGCCCTTATGGTGAGTGTGATGTTTATGCAGACAGGATACGTTTTGATCCTTGCCATGAAAAACTATTAGTTGAGGCGGGAGGAATCCCCCCTTATCTATATGATCCGACCCTCTTCCCCTATACATCTGAAGATCTACTGACAGCACTTGCCAACGTGAGCGTCCATGAATCTGGGCATACAGTAGGACTTGTTCATCCTATTCTGTATGGGCTTCCTGAGTTCCACAACTGGGCTCCGGTGAACTGGACTGGCTCGCCTGTTCAAACAGAAAATAATTGGGTTATGAACGGTGCTGAACCCTTAATTTTTCGTTTCAACAAGGTTCCAGAAAAACCGCGAACCTGGTTCTGGCTTAATGCAGAATATCTACGATTCATATTGCCGATGCCCTAAGGAGATAAAATGAGAATAAAAAAACTTTCTATATTATTCATGGTTCTAACCGCTTCCTGTCGTGCCAATTATTCGCCTACAGAATATCTCAACGCCATTCAGTATTCAGACATCGCTGGAATTGGCACGATTGAGGCGATGAGTAACACGGTGATGACGGTGAAAGTCGAGAACTATTGGCTTGGAAATCTCGGAACAAACATTCTGTCCGTAAACAACTCAGGTGAATGGGAGCCACAGTTGAAACCACCCGCTTTCGCAGAAGACATCCCGATTTATGCGCAAGACCGTCGTCCAGCCTTTTTGGGGAAGACCGTTGTATTCTTTGCCATGACAAACGAATGGAAATATAGCTCCTTACCTCTTCGCTCGCTAGCGGAGTTCGACTGGAATCTGGTTCAAAGTTTCACAAATGTAGGACCGACATGTTCTCCGCAATTTTATGACATTAATTGTGCCCCTTGGTTCATTATCGAAACTAACGACATTGAACATGTAACATTCCTTTCCAACATCACACAGTGTATTTTTTTCACACGTGACCGACAACAGTTTTATCGTGAACTCAGAGATGTTCTTAAGCCTGATTTATCATGTGACGTGTTATATAAAGCGATGACATTTATGCCAATGACAGATTTGCTTTGGGATTCCGACGAAACAAATCTCGTAGAA